>QMRD01000123.1 GCA_003649225.1 Thermoprotei archaeon
AGCTCTTTCGATAGCTATTACTCTATGGATTGAAGGCATAATCGGTATCACAGGTTTTGGAAGCAGAGTAATTAGAATAGTTACCTACGGAGATATGGAGGTTAAGGGAATTGAGGTAGGTAGTCAATTTAGATTATTTCTTAAGAACCTTGGAGGAGACCCCATCTACATAGACATGATCCTCATAGATAGTAAATATAAAGCAATATTTGTTAGTGCTAGGAATAGCGAGGGTGAAAGCAGATTAGTGGAGGATAGAACTGTAATAATGATATATCCGGGGGAAACTGTTGAAATTTACGGTATTGTAAAAGGCGTAAAGCTAGCCCCTGCAACGGTTCATGAAATCACGATACATACAGCTTTAGGTCTACAGTATACTAGGCCCATTAGAGCGGAATATTGTGGCATAGGGATTGGATTAGGTAATGAAACAAATAGAGGAGCATATTGCACAGGGGTAAAGAGAGGCGATGGTAAGATAGCATGTATATTAGTTGATACCATAAAGAATAGGCTAAGAAAGAAGTTAGTAAATGGGAGAATAGAAGTATATGTTTGGGAGGAGGAGCAACCAATATATATGGAAAGCCTACCCCCTGATCTTGCTGAGATAGATCCAGAGGAGCAGGTAACATTAAAACTATACTTTGGTATACCTCCCGGATATGAGGATCAGCCATTAATAGTACATTTAATTTATGATGTGGAAGGGGGCGGTGAGAGAGAGGAGTTTGCGTACTACATGGATCCGCCACAACCTATCTACATATACATTCTGTGGCTTGGTGAAGATACTCCAGGATCATGGGTTGATCCAACTATTATGAAGAGTATAGCTCAAAGTATAATTGATCCAGGTCACGTTATAATGATAGATAGCTCACAGAAGCTCTACGAGTTCTTTAAAGATCCTCCAGAAGGTGCCATCATCATCAATTGCCATGGAGAGGGATTGCCAGCACCTACAAAGGACGACATATTGAATGATACAGATAGCTATATTAGCGATATATATGATGAGGGTCATGATCCCGACAATACGGGCGACCATGTTCCGGTATATATTCCAAGGTACTGGAAAATATGGTTCCGCTACGTAAGCAGTAAAATTAACGAGAAGGGTTTAATCTTCACGCATGCCGTTGGAATTTTCGGATGGTATTTAATAACTACACCTGATAGCACTAATCCAACCTACAGTCACTATGATTGGAGACCATCTATTGTATACACAGGCTCATGCTGTGGAGATAACGGCAGGTTTCATAGAGATGGTAGGTGGACAGGTACAGCTATAGAGAGAAATGGTCTCAAGGAATTTCTCAATATCTCCACAATAACCTACACTACGTATCCAGTCCATGGCGAGGCAGAGAAAAGGAGTAATGATTTAGAAGATCTTGAAAAATTGTTCTTAATAACATTCCCTGAAAAAGTAGGCGACACAGGATCAGGCTGGACAAGTTGGAGGTCGCTAAATGAGGCACCAAACCTAGTCTTCTGGTTCTACTCAACCGAGAATATAGCAGCCGATTTCCCCTATGCTTCAATAGCAATTAAGGTTGGAAATGGATTCTTTATACATAATGCATGGCCTCCAGCCTCCGTCCTCTACACAGAAAATCCCTCATGGGACGCCAACCAATTCATAAGCTATGCCGCCATCTATTTCTCAGTCTACATATACATAAAACACTACGTACTAGGAGACATATAAAATACTTAAATAATGCATAAGTTTTCCAGAATAAAATATAGCTTAGATTACGTAGATAGTTAGTAAAGCCAGACATACTAAGTCTATAACTCACAGAATACGCTCACCTAGGAACCTTAATCACCTAACCATCCATCACCTGAAAATATTTATCATTATTATAATAAATAAATTATCCAATGTATGTGAGGAACTGCGATATAAAGAAGGTATTAATTGGAGTCCCTAAGGGACATAAACACCTAAGAATAGCATTAATCCTAGAAAACGGCGAAACAATAGTATTCAGCGAGGCAACCATAGCCAACATCACAAGAGCCTACATAACAGTAAAAACACACCCAACAATACGAACAATCGAACTGGAAAAGAAAACCCTAGATAAAAAATCCATAAAAGAAGGATACGCCGAATGCCAACTACTCGAAACCAGTAGACAACAGGATGAAGTAGAGAATGAAATCAGCAAAATTATGAATAGCCAGATGTTTCCACCCGGTAACCTCCCCATCTAGTCTGCACGTTTTTAGGATAAAACCTTTTACCATAAAACTTTTTACCCTAAAAGTATTTATCCTAATACATAGAGTTCCTTAATAGGAGGGAAGAGCTGACCTTAATTGAGAATGGAATTTAAGTCTAAATGTAGAATTCTAGTTAAAGGGCTTAGAGGAATAGGGATTCCAAGCTGGATATAGCCGAGGCGTATAGGCTAGTTAAATCCCTCCTTAAATCTAGTGTTTAAACCTCTTGGTAGCAGCTGGCCCTATCTTACATAGTATGGATACCTTAGCACGGGGGATGTTACTACGGCCTCACTCTTAGATAGACTAACTATATTCCGGGAAAGCTCCCTCGTTAATGCCCCAGTGGTCTCCCTTATAGCCTTAATATTCATCTCGCTTCTAAGCTGATGTATAATCCTAGTGTTACATAGCTCGAATATCTCCGGCGGGAGGCGGCCGGGCTGCTGGGATATGAATACAAGAGATATCCACCTCTTCCTACTCCTCCTAGCTATCCTCTTAAGCAGGTCGATCGTAGCCTCCATCTTATCCCTAACCTCCTTACTTACAAAGGCATGCGCCTCCTCAATTACGATCATAATTTTAGGCAGCTTCCTCTCAACATCGCTTACATCGAGGACTGAAACGTGGCCTGGCTTAAGTATGGAGCTAAAGTCTATAGGCTTACCCTCATCAATGACACCATAGAAGCTGAGTCTCTTAAGCTTCGTTGATAACGCGGTTAAGGCGGAAACGACACCCTTATCCCTAGTGGAGCTAATCTTTCTTTCAATATGGTTAATTACCTCCTCGAGAGTTATGGGTTCAACCTCCCTAGAGCCCCGAAGGCGAACTCCTCGAACTCCGTAGCCTCCTCGGCTCCGCTTCCCTTCCTTAGGCTTAAAAGCTCATCTATAGCTATGCTCAGATACCTCTGCTGGGGCTCGGTAGCCCCGATAATCTCGGCCAACACGTACTGGAATACGCCATGGCAGGATTAGGTGCAGGCATCATAGGCATCCTATTCCTAGCATCCGCAGTAACGCTACACATTATTCAAAAACGACGAGAAACACTCATCGATATAAGGGCTAAAAATACCCTGGAAAACTCCTAAAAGACCTCAGCTACATGAATTCAGCCTCGAAGCCTTCTCTCGTCGAAGGATAATAGACCCTCCTCACTCTCCTCGATGAGATACATGTTCTCAACCTTCCTTTCAAAATCGCTGCTGTTAAGCAGAGTCCTACACATAGAATCCGCGTAGTCGAGGAGCAGGGAAAAACTCTTAAACCTATTATTTAATGAATCGGCAATTATAAGGTGTGCAGTATCACTAAAGAAATCCTTCCTAGCCTCAAAACGAAGCTTCTAGCCCCAACCCTATATATACCTAGGGCTATTTTATAACCATACTTGGATATGAAGTCGTCCACAAGCGACTCCTCCTCCGCCTTTCATAGTATTTATACTTCTCCTGATATTCTCATGCTTTTACAGTCTTCTCTAAGCCCATCTGCGCAACGTATAGCTTATAGTATACGTTCTTCTTCTCCATAAGCTCCATATGGTTTCCTATTTCAACTATTTGTCCGTTTTCAAGCACTATTATCCGATCCGCCGACCTAGCCAGCGTTAACCTATGTGCTATTATTATAGTCGTCCTATTCTCCATTAATACCTCAAGTGCCTTCCTTACAATAGC
>QMRD01000124.1 GCA_003649225.1 Thermoprotei archaeon
GGCTAAATATAGGGAGCTTGTAGATGAGGCTATGAAGAAAGGGGATATGCTGAAGGTTTATACTTTATCGATACCCCTCTGGGCCTTCTCTAGAGCTACGTATTCATCCGCTATGGATCAGATAAACGAGATAATACTATCAATACTGTTCTTCATGTTCCTAGCCATACCGTTCTCGATAGGCATGGAGAGCGAGGCCTACTCGATACTAGCTGGCCTCTACGCCTCCTGGTTTATGGGTAATAACCCTGCAAACACACCAATGTACAACGAGGAAACGGGGATAGTGAGAGATGGTATATGTGGACCACATGAGATTAACTGGAATAGTGGAGCTGAAGCAACGGAAGTACCCCTTGATGCGCTACTGTATATTTATAGGAATAACGTCAGCTGCTCGATTATACGTGGCAGAGATCTATACTCAGTAAAGCCTCTATTCATCGAATCCGAAGACTTAGAGACTAACGGAAAGAAGCTATTCTCTGAAATATATAGTGGAGGAAAAGCCGTGTATCTCGAGAAAGGTAAGTATATATCATTTAACCTTAAGCCGAATACTGAAGGAACATGGGAAATAGTTCTCCTTGCCAAGGGCAACGCAAGAGTTAAACTGGAAGCACCGTTTATAGGAAGTACCGTTAGGGATGTTAGTAGCGGTAGCCTAAGATTTATTCCACTCCATCAACTCCATGTATCAAATGAAATCTTGGGAACCCTAAAGATGAGCATAGAAGAAGGAGACTTAACTATAGATGCGGTTCTCATAATACCGTCAATAGAGTACAAGGTTTTCAAGGTAGCCGAGGATAATATCATGGTTATAGGATTAAAGCTCTATGATTCGCTAAACCATACAATTGTAGTTAAAGCTGAGAATAGCATAACTAGAATAATATTCTCAACTAAAGATAAGGCCGTGCATATATCATCGAACGATAGTATAGTAAATGTATCCGTCCCATATCAGCTGGAGAATAACAAGGCCATTATAGGGAACTATACGATATTTAGTCCATTCAGTATCGAGCTAAAAAGCGGACTAAAAATAAACATATACTGTTTCCCCCTGAAGATAATTCCTGTAAAGGAGCATAAAGAGGATAAAGTAAGCGATAATTTAAGTAAAGACCATAAAAAAGATTATTTAAATTACATCATAATTACTGTAATAGCAGTAGCTATAGTATTACTCTATGCTATATACAAGCTTCGGGCGATGGGATGACCGCTAGAAAGATTGAGGAAAATCTGGTTAAATTAGGATTAAAGAAGGTTGAGGCAAGAGCATATATCGCGTTAGCGAGGCTCGGTACAGCTGTGGCATCGAGAATAGCTAAGGAGGCGGGAATACCATTATCCAAGATCTATGACATATTGAGGGGTCTTGAGGAGAAGGGTCTAATAGAATCCCAAGAAAGCAGGCCCAAAATATATAGAATAACGGATCCAAATAGAGGCTTAAAAAGTCTAATTAAACAGTATGAAACGACGCTAGCGGAGACTCTGGAGATGATTAAGGAGATAAGGGTTAGCGGAGAGCCTGAGGCAACAGGGGTTGTATGGACTGTTAGAGGGAGAAGAAACATTATTTCAAGGATGTGTAGCCTATTTAACGAGGCTTCTGATAGTCTAGCTATAGCAACCACCGACTATATTCTATCGAAGGTTATGGATAAAATAGTAGCAGTTGCAAACAAGGGAGTAAACATATCGCTAGTAATATATCAGACCGACCCGAAACTTGTGGATTATTTAGTTAACATAAGCAGAGCTTTCTCGAAGGTTAAGGTTAGAAAAATAGTTACAGTAACTGTGTTGCTAGTTGATAGGAAGAAGGGTTTCAGCTACTTTATACCGCCAGAGCTGAGTCCAGAATCCAGGGTAAACATGGATTATGCCCTAATAATAGAGGATAAGAATCTCCTCAGGCTATTAAATGACTTCTATCATCTAGCACTATGGAATATATCGGAGCTTAAGGCATTCGATACAAAAAGCATATTCTCAAGGCCTTTAAGGTACGTACACTTCTGGAGACTGGTTGAAGACGTCAAGGAGCTCCTAAGCATGGGGGTAAATGTAAAAGCTAGGATAATAGGCAGGTACGTGGTTAACAAGAGGCATGTAGATATTACTGGAGAAATAGTAGACGTACTAATCTCTGAGAACGGTTTAAAGTATAGCTTAATAATTGAAGCCGATGATGGAAGGCGTTTCTCCGTCGGGGGTTGGGGCTGTTACTTAGAGGATATAGAGACCGATAAGGCCATGATATATGTAAAATTCTAGATACTACATTACAATTATTTCAAGTATCTTTATTTAAGTTAACTTGTAAATAATTTAACAGTTATTGATCCACCTAAGAAAATATATTAATCTTGTCTATAATATACTAAACGCTGCCTGTTTCCATACTAATTTAAGGATATAGTATATTAGAAATGTTTTAGGTTGGGGATGATGAAAGCAGGTATACTGTTATTAGTTCTCCTAGTAGCTGCTAGCATAGCTTACGTCAATGCTCTACCCACCGTAGAATGGCATAAAAACTACATGATACTTCCGGGATCAAATATTGCATATGGATTATTTGTACGTAACAAAATATTTGTTGTAGGAACCAGCAGCGATGCTGCCTACCTCTTGGGGCTGGAATTAAATGGAAAAATGTTTCTCACGATGATATATGAACAGAAGGGGCTCGACGTCTTTAACGATGTATACGCTACAGGGGACTACATATACATGGTAGGCAGAACATCCGCCAAGGATATTGCCTTAGGATATATACCGAAATTTTTAATAATGAAAATTGATTACGAGGGGAAAATACTGTGGAGCGTATCTAAGAGCTACGGATACGGGTATGGGATCTGTGTTACTAGGGATAGGGTTATAGCTGTAGGGGCATCGGGCATCTTTTTGGTCTATGACGGCTGGCTTATAATATGTGACCATGATGGCAACGTGCTGGTTGATGTGAAATGGAAAGGAAACTATGCAGATTTATTCTCCGATGTAGCCTGTAGCGGCAACTATATCTATGTGGTGGGATGCACGAATAGCTACGGGAATGGAGGCTACGATATACTGCTGGTAAAGTACGATATGAATGGGAACATGATATGGAATAAAACCTATGGCGGCGCTGGAAACGAGATCGGAGAAGGGATATACGTGGACAGATCCGGCATATACATTGTAGGATACGGAGACAATGATGTAATAGTGTTAGCTTGCGATTTAAACGGTAATCTCAAGTGGATGAAGAAGTGGGGTGGGTCAGGCGATGATTTCGGCACGGGTATAGTTAGGTGTGGCGATAGCATATACGTAGCTGGCTATACATCATCCTATGGGGTAGGTAGCCACGATGTCCTGTTGTTAAGGTATACTTTAGATGGAGACTTAAAGTGGTACTTTACATGGGGTACAAGTAGCTCTGAGAGGGGATACGGGATAGCGTATTGTCTCAAAAAACTATATATTGTCGGAAGTACTGATACAAGTAAAATCTTCGTACTCTGCATGGATATTTCACATAATTTAACGGTAGATCTGCCTACAGAGGACTTTTGGTGTAGGGTAGGCGGAATAAATAGAACTGGCAAGAAGATAGTCTTCAACCTTGTTGAGGGATCCTATCAAGTTAAAGTTCCAGAAATATTATCGCTTGGTGATGAAAGGTATGTGTTTAACGAGTGGAGTGACGGGGAAACTGACGCTACAAGAACTATCGAGCTTGAAGACGACCTAGACTTAACGGCGGAATATACAAGACAGTTTTACGTCAGAGTAACATCACCCTACGGGACAACTTCTGGAGAGGGATGGTATGATGAGGGATCTACAGCGACAATAAGCGTTTCATCAACTACCGTAGACCAGGGAAACTATACTAAAAGGATATTCCTGGGATGGA
>QMRD01000125.1 GCA_003649225.1 Thermoprotei archaeon
ATTTTGCAGTTTTGCGTCCACAAAACTGCTACAAAAAATATATGAAGTTATATCAAATATTTTTTCATAGAATGGTCGAAATTAATGTTGTATATTTTATTGAATTTAATATCCCTATAGATTTTTTGGTAACGTTACGTAACGTTATATAACGTTATGCATATTAACTTGTAACGGCATACTGTTATTATTATGGCTAGCATTGCAGAGCTGATAAGGAAGGGTGAGGGAGAAACCATAGAGTTTAAGAGAAGCCTAGCCGAGCTTAGAGAGATAGTTGAGACTAAGTAAACGGATGTGTTGAGATAGCTTTTTATAGAACCGGATGCGAAAACTTAGCTCGTGATGGGGGCTACGAAATCTCAGGTTTTAGAGGACTTCCTGAAGCTCTATTCGGATAAGACTAGTACTCCAAAGACGTACAGGTACCTCCTAGAGATATTTTTCAAGATGGCGGGAACTACGCCTGACGATTTCGCTGAGATGGTAAAGCAAGATCCCGAGAAAGCAAAGAACTTATGCTACGATGTCCTTCACAGGATGCAGGTGGAGAAGGTGAGGGATAAGCAGAAACTGAGGGGAGGGGGATATTCCCCGAAAACTATAACGAACGCTATGGTGGCATTAAACCAGTTTCTCAGCTTCCTCAACGCTGGGTTCAGGGTCAAGGTGAGGGGGATTAAGCCTATTCCTGTAAATCTAGACTACATCCCCTCCATCGAAGAGATCGAGATATTAATCTCTAAGGCTAGGTTCGAGGTTAAGCCTATAATAGCATTGATAGCTTTCTCTGGAATGAGAATAGGAGACATCTTAAAGCTGAGGTATAAGAATATAGCTGGCGACATAGAATACATTCCCGAGGAGAAAAAGTATAGGGCTAAGAGGCTGCCTGCTAAGATCATAGTATTTCAGGAAAAGTCTGGGAGACCGTACGTTACCTTCATGGGCTCGAAGTGTTGCGGAATTCTCACTACTTACCTCAACGACCTCGTTGTAAGGAGGGGGAGACCTCTCGAGGACGAGGATAAGCTGTTCAAGCTAACCTACCAAGCTTTCATTATGGCCTTTATGAGGCTCGTCAAGAGGTGTAGCATTCAAGTTCCTTCGATCAAGAGGCTCCGTCCCTACTCTCTTAGGAAATACTTTAGGCTACACGTCTCTAAGCTAGGCGAGGAGACGGCTGAGTATTTGATGGGGCATGTCCGGGGGATAAATTCACTTACCGCTACCTACACGGGGCTACGTGACTTAGATCGCCGCGCGGTAGAGGAGCTCAGGAAGAGGTTTGCTGAAATACTCCCTGAGCTTGAAGGAACTGCGTTCATGTTCAAGGAGGAAGTAGAGAAGCTACATCGGCAACAGCAGGAAGAGCTGGAGAGGCTACGAAGGGAGGTCGAGTACTTGAGGGAGGCTCATAACAAGCTCCTCGAAATTCTCACGTGGGATGTCTTAGAGCCCCACGACCTGAAGAAGATATTCAGCTTCGCCTACGAGATAGCTGGCAAGAGGCTCCGTGAAACGTACTTGAAAGAGGACGAGGAACGGGTGAAAAGGGATTTTGAGGATGCGGCTAGGGTCGTAGCTAGGAGTATTGAAATAATGAAGGAGAGGAAATACGTTATTGCAAGAGGGGAAGCAGATCTCCTCAACTACCTCGAAATAGGCTACGAGCTAGTGAAGGAGCTGTCTGGAAACAGGTTTCTGCTCAGGAGACCAAAGTAGCTGGCTAGCAGAACCGAGACAAACCTAAGCGTCAGGCATTCCAGAAAATGGAATTTTTGGAGGATTTGAGCTAAGTAAAATGCGAATTCACGAGGCATTAAAGGAAACGGTTTTGTCAAATTCCCCGAAAGAATACGCTAGAGCTTCCCTTTAACTATCCATTCATTCCTCCTCTCTATGATACCTGCGTTCCTCATCCTCCTCAGACAGCTGTAGATCGTGCTCCTGCTTACGCCTAATATCTTCGCTATCTCAGATGGCTTCATCCCCTTTTGAAGGAGGAGAAGTACTTTCCTTGCCTCTACTTTCTGAGGTCTCCCGATCCTCTTGCCCTGCTCCCTAGCTCTCCTCAGTCCAGCTATCGTCCTCTCCCTTATCAGTTGCCTCTCCACTTCAGCTAGCAACCCCATGATCCCGATCGTAATATTATAGTTTAAATCCCCCTTCCTTGGGTCTATTCCCTCTTTAAGCGAGATTAAGGTTACTCCCCTCTTGCGTAGCTCATCAGCTAGGAAAACAATATCCTTTAAGCTCCTCCCCAGCCTTGAAAGCTCAAATATCACTAGAGTATCGCCCTTCTCCAGCTTACTCCACAGCTTCGAAAAGGCAGGTCTCTTAAGCGGAGGAACAGAGCCGCTGACGGCGGAATCCTCAAACCACTCGTCTATCGCCACGTTATTTTCCTCAGCCCAATCCTCAATAGCCTTTCTCTGGCTCGTAACATCCTGCTTCTCAGTGCTAACCCTCAAGTATGCATAAATTCCCATCCCACCACCCTTTTCACACATCTATCTCTTAGGCATTTTTATAAAATTTTCGACGGTGAATGGAGGAAAAATAAATACTTGTATTCTGCCGAGGATTACTGTACGGGGTATTGAAAACGCTTAAGCCCATACTGAAGAATTATATACTGGAGCCTTTCTCACAGCTAATTCAAATAACGCCCCTTTTCCGCACAGCTGGTTTAGCTAAAATCTCAGTATTTGAATGGTTAAGTGGATTGTTCAACCGTAAAAGAGGGAAAATCCTTCTTGCTAGCTTACTCTTACTTACTGCCTGCTCCCTCCTCCAGCGAGACCCATTAGAATCCTAAGCATGTATGCCGCAATGATCACCATGAAGGCTACGCCTAACAGCGTGAATCCCGTCTGGACGGAGGTTACGAAGTTGCTGTATGGAGTAGCCCAGTTAGTCCCCGTCAAGTTCATTGAGCTCTCGACTTGGGCGGCGATGTAGAGGCCGATTACTACCGTACATACTAGCACTACGGCGGCAATCGCTATGCCGGCAAGCCCAACCTGTCCCCTTCTGTTCATACGCTCACACCTCTATCTAATGAAAGAGGAAGAAGTATATCAGGGAAATTCCATTCACGGCCTATTGGGAGCTAGCTTTGCGGATGCATAACGTTGATTATAATTATATTATATTGCTGGGAGGGGTTTGTTATACAACGATCCAACGCCGCCCGCTTCCCCGTCGCCACAGCGGAAGAGGCGCAGAGCACAGAGGGGGAAGGTTTAGCGGAGAGGTCAGTCATCATCGTAGACTCAGGGAGGGGGTCGAAGTCATCGGTATGATACATCAAATCCCCTAGCAGGCTATAAACGTTGCGGCCGAAAGTGAAATTATCCAAAATGAAATTCCCCCTTCCTCATCGGACAGTCTGCTGGAGACGTCGGTACGTCTGTCTCTGCTCTGCGTCGTTTTCTATTAATAATATTATTGATAGAAACCACGCTTGAAATCTGGAGTTTTTACGTAAAAAAGTCTCACAAACGAGAAATTGGTTCCTCAAGCAAAATTTTCACCTTAACCTTCCTGCCGATATATTCTGGTGGAAGAGGTATCTCTATACGCCCATATCGATAAATTTTTCCGTTTCTCTTTACCTTATGGGGCTTCACGGTAACAATTTTTTCAATATTTGGTAAAAGCCCACAAGAAAAATCGTATGGCTCTACGTGATCGTCTACAAGGCGTAATGCTTCATCAAGCGAATCTACTTCGACGTAGTTGAGCCAAGGGGCAATTTCTTGAAGCCACTTAAACCCCTCACGGTCAGTTACGATAGCCGCTCTCTTCCTATGTTCCCCATCCACCGTCCTGAAAATCCTAGAAATATGCTGGTAGAGGCGCTTAGCGTTATAGCGGTACAGGTCGGTGTAATCGAGCCTACTTTCCCTAGCTGGATCACG
>QMRD01000126.1 GCA_003649225.1 Thermoprotei archaeon
AACGTGATTTCCGGATCCTGTAAATACGATAAAGATAATAACCTCGAGTTTTAAATACTGTATTGGTGATGAGCCTTCAGTGAACCGACATAACTAGTGAGGTCACCCGGCAAGTCTGAGCTAACGCTCCAAAATGAACGGACGCCGATGCTCCCTCTTCGTCGGTATCCTATCGATTAACATCATTTCCTCTATTCTTCCGATACCGAAAGGCATTTCCTCCTCAAGCACCTTAAGGGCTTGATCCAGCTTAAACTCCGACTCAGAGTATATTTCGAATAGTGGATCTCCCGCCTTAACTCGATCGCCTATCTTTACGTATAGCCTTACGCCAGCGCCCTTATCTTTTGGTGCTCCCGCCAGCTTAGCTATTTCGGCTAAAACTGAATTATTTATCCATAGCACGGGACCCTTCATCTCCGACCTTATCAGTATCTTCTTATCGCCTAACGGTATATCGTCAGGCTTAACGTTGGGATCTCCTCCCTGAGCCTCAATTATCTCCCTAAACTTCTTCTCAGCCTTACCGCTCCTCAACGCCTCCAATGCGACAGCCTTACCGTTGCTAACGCCGACCATCTCGAGGAGGACTCCAGCAACGCTCGTAGCCTTATCTACTAGATCGGGAGTCCAGTTACCCATTAGAGTATTAAGCGCCTCCCAAGCTTCGAGAGCTGGTCCCATAGTGTATCCGACAGGTTCCTCGCCTAGGGTAATAGCGCAGTTAACCTTCATTCCAAGCCTCTTACCAACTTCAATGAAGCTTCTAGCGATTAGATGGGCTTCCCCTATGGTCTTAACCTTAGTCCCTCTGCCAGTAGGTATATCCAGCACCACGTGAGTAGCTCCAACCGATTTCTTCTTAGCCATAATTGATGGGATGAAGAAGGGATCGAGGGATAGTGGATACTCAACTCTAATAATTATGTCGTCGGCTGGAGCCAGCCCGAGAGCTCCTCCCCAAACCATACATCCATTGGTCTTCGAGACAACCTCCTTTATCTCATCAACGGATAGATCTACCGGACATAGTACTTCAACTCTATCTGCCGTACCAGCTGGGGACGTAATAGCCCTAGAAGAGGTCTTCGGAATAGTATGGCCTAGCGACGCGATAATTGGTACCACGAGCATAGTAGTCTTATCGCCTGGAACTCCGCCTAGGCTGTGTTTATCGAGGATCGGGTATCTATCTAACTCTATAGTCTTCCCGGTTTCAACCATAGCCTTCGAGAAGTAGTATGCCTCCTCAATATTCATGCCCTGCAGGTGTAGTGCCGTAACCAGCGCGGCTATCTCGATATCACTTAACCTACCCTCAACTATGTCCTTAATTATCTCGTAAACCTCCTCGTAGGATAAGGATACGCCATTCATTCTATTCCTAATATACTTAATTGAAGCTGGCCTCTCGGTTGGTAGAATTTCAACCTCATCTCCATCCCTTAGATCCAGTGCCTTAGCGACTTCATCGTAGACAGCGATAGTGTCGTGAGGCAGATACCTAGCAATATTGACTATTGCTACAATATCCCTATCCCCTTTCCTGACAATTACTCTATCAAGTGCATGTATACCCATAACCTTAGCGGGTTCATCATCAATAACTATAATTCGCTTCTTACCTGCTTCAAAACCCAGAAGCTTAACCTTAAACCTCAAAATTCCCACCATACAAGTACTATTCTATAGGATTTCATCTATATAAAAAGGTCGCAGAAAATATTCAAGCTCCTGCGTGAACTCCTCGATGATGGGTCGAAATCCGACCCCACACCTTAAATATCACCGGATTGAAAACTATATTCTAGGTGACACTAGGTGAGGGATTCTTATAGGGATGTAATCATAATTGGAGCTGGAATAGCAGGGCTTACAGCCGCGCTATATACGGCTAGACAGAAGCTTGATACTCTAGTAATAAGCATAGATTTGGGCGGTCAGCTTCTAATGGCGCCTGAAATACAGAACTTCCCGGGATATGTTTCGATAAGTGGTTTTGAATTGATTAAGAAGATTGAGGAGCAGGCTAGACTATATGGAGCTGAAATAATTTTCGATGAAGTGGTTGGAATAAAGCCTGAAGATAAGCATTATATAGTATCTACCCGCTCGGGAGCGGAATACAGGACATTAGCCGTAATATTGGCATTCGGTAAGAAGCCTAAGGAGCTTGGGATACCCGGCGAGAAGGAGCTGAAGGGGAGGGGTGTTTCATACTGTGTTGTATGTGATGGCCCACTATTTAGGAACAGGAATGTTGCACTCATAAGCTGGGGTCATCACAGCGTTGAAAGCGCCACGACGCTCAGGAGCTACGCTAATAGAGTATATTGGATCTTCCCGGGCGAGAAGCCCGTGGATGACGAGGATATGCTCAACGAGATATTAAGCGGAGGAAATGTTGAGCTTGTAGCCAACGCTAAGCCCGTTGAAATAAGAGGAGAGAAAATGGTTGAAGCTATAGTCGTTGAGAACAGGAAGACCGGGGAGAGAAGGGAAATTAATGTGGATGGAGTTTTCGTGGAGATAGGATACACAACTAAAACCGACTTTCTGAAGGGACTCGTTGAGCTTAACGAGAAGGGAGAGGTAGTAGTCGATCAGCTGTGTCGAACAAGTAGGGAGGGAATATTTGCAGCAGGAGACGTAGCGGCTATCCCGTATAAACAAGCGGTAATTTCAGCTGGCATGGGGGCTTGCGCTGCATTAAGTGCCTACAACCATGTTATAGGACTTAAGGGAGGAAGAGCTAAAGTCATAGCCGACTGGAGGAAGGTTGAAATTCCGAAAAAGACTGGCAAATTCTTCCTTAAAATATAGGTTTTGAATATTTTTCCACGAGCTCCTCTGGAACAGTTTTTTCGCTTGCTATAATCTTAAACACCTCCGAGCTTTCTCTAGGCTTCCGCTCCTTTGTCTTTAGATCAACGTCTATCAGTCCGAACCTCATCTTAAAGCCTTGTGCCCACTCATAGTTGTCGGTTAAAGCCCAGTGAAGATATCCATATACGTTTTTCTTCTTCTCAACGTATTCTTCAAGCACCTTGAGGTGGGATACTAGGAAATACGGCCTAATATTATCTTTTGAATCAGCTATACCATTCTCAGTCACTATCAACGGCTTACCATATTCTGAAGCTATATCAAGTGCATCGGATAGACCTTGAGGATAAACCTCCCATCCGAAGTCGCTAACGGGCATTCCATCTAAAGACCTGCCCCCTGGCGTACAGTTAAAGCCGTATCCCTTAACGATATCAGGTATAACGGGCACGGGCGATATTAGCGGCAGCACCCACTTCCCCTTCAGCACAATCCTAGTGTAGTAGTTTACTCCAAGCCAGTCAAGCTTATCTTTAAACTTATCTATCGAATACTTCTCCCTGCCTACAAGGCTCCTATCAATTTTCCCCCTTACTATAAACTCTAGGATCCACTTATTGTGAATATAGTTCATTAGATCTGCTGCCTTTAAATCAAGCTTCCTCTCCGAATAGGGCTTTATGGGGACAATATTATGCACTATACCCACGTACGCCGCTGAGGGCGAGTCATCATCGGCCCTAACTTTATCATATTTCTTAATTAGATCGTATGCAACTACGTGAGCATTAGCAATATTCAAGCAAGCCGTTTTAAATGCACTTATGTTCCTTAAGCCCGGAGGGAACCCAACCTCCGGCTGAAAGTAGCCTGCCTCAGTAACAACCATCGGTTCATTAAATGTAACCCAATAGTCCACTATATTCCCAAGAGACCACGCCATATATGCCGAATACTTAGCAAACTCCAATATAGTTGTCTTGTCGACCCACCCCTTAGGCCCGCGTTTAAGCTTAGTATCTCTACAGGCTATAGGATCATGTATCCATAGGGGGAGCGTAAAGTGGTTTAAACATACAAACACCTTCAAGCCTCTA
>QMRD01000127.1 GCA_003649225.1 Thermoprotei archaeon
CACCCTAGATAAAAATACCATACCACTATTCCTAGCATCACTAACAGGATAATACCCCTCCACTCTAGCGACAAAGTGAGGCAGTACCGGAGGAAAACATACCAGAATAACTTATATTGAAGATAAACTATAGCTGTAACAGATGATGAATAAACAGTCGGCAGATACATGAAGATCCCGAAGTATACTGATTTATAGATTTAATACAGCGGTCTGACTAGCCATGACACATAAATCTAAAAGTAGAAGAGGTATGCATAAACGCCGTATCTGATGTCGAATGCAGATTTAGCAATAAGTATGTTATAGAGGATTATTTTATATACCGTCTATTTAAGGATGCATTTAAGCTAATGTTCAAGAATATATATAAGGATAATTTTTCTCGAGCTAAGGAGCTTATTTTCCACGAGTCAGGCGATATTTAATATCTTTAGACATCGAGTTTTGTTGATATATACTTCATTTTAAGAGAAATAATGTTATTTAGTAAAGTATATATGAATGTGATGCATTCTTGTATTCATGGAATCTGGTAAGTTTAATGTTGAAGTTCTTCGTAGCTACTTCGATAGTCTTTTAAGGAGTGCTAGCTTGTTGGCTGGCTTTTCAACTATAGGTTTAATAATGTGCATTATTTTGACTAAAAATAGACCTTTATATTACTTGATAGTGATATTCCTATTCATATCTGCTGTATTGTTTGTTTACTCTTTGAGGAGCATTTATGACGTTCTATGGGATATTTCACGCGTCAAGATTGAGGGTAGAGAGCCGAATGAGGAGGAGTGCAGGAGAATTAATGATGTTAGAGAAAGGGTAACTGGGCTAATTAAATACGGCCTTGAGTCATTGCTTGTAAGTATAGCTCTACTGTTAATCGTCGCGTTACTCTAGGATACCTCGACTCCAAGAATTATTGAGGCTAGACGACCTATAGCAAAGGTAGTTCCGGCTGAGCCTAGCCCAGCTAGTATCATTTCAGCTATCTTCCTCCTTATCGGTAGGTTGGCTGATATGGCTATTATGAACCCGGTTACTGCTAGTGCTAGTCCCGCGAGGACTAGTGAAAGGGCTATGGAGATGCCTATTGGAAGGTTGATGATATAGGGGATTAATGGTACTAAAGCTCCTACGGCATAGGATACTCCGGTATATATTCCAGCTTTAGCTGGCTCCTCCAGCTTTTCTTCACGTATACCGTATTCTTCCTCGGCAATAATCCTAGCTAATAGATGCGTTTTTCTGCCTGATTCCTCAGCTATTTCCTCGGCTATCTTCCTCCTGTACCCCTTTCTAACCATGTATTCAGCTACCCTCCTCGTTAGGATGTGTGCCACGTATTTTGCAGCCATTTTTACTCGATTTAATGTGCCCTCATGGACTTGTCTTTGGGCTTTTACGCTGGCGTATGCTCCTATACCCATTGATAGCGCTCCGCCTGTTCCCACTATTAAGCCGCCTAATGCTACGTGGAATGAGTCCCCATATACTCCAGCTAATCCCGAGGCCACGGATAATACTTCAACAAGTCCATCGTTCATCCCTAGAACAATATCTCTAACGTGATTTAGAAAATCCTCAAACCTAGACTCTTCATCGATGAACTCCTGCTCGTGTACTAGCTCGTCCTCGAGTATCTTTTTAAGTTTCTCCCTTTCATCACTGCTGAGGCTGGGATCTTCAAGCATTTTAGAATATAGTTCTACGGCATCTCGTTCGCCCATCTCAAGGAGGCGTAGGGTCAGTCCCAGACCTAGGATCCTGAATAATGCCGCGTATATGGATACCTTAATTCTATTTACTTCCGCTAGCCGCCTTACTCCTCTCTTCTTAAGGAAGTTTAGCCAGAAGTTAGCGTGCTCCTCCTCCATTTCAGCTATATTTATGAGCTTAGACCTAATTTTTCCTCTATGGAAGTCGGCTAGCTTCCTGTATATTACGGATGAGAATAGTTCATCCTCTAATGCAAGCCTAGCATACTCTATCAGGCGGCTAGTGGACAATCTTTCACCGAGCTATCTGATCGATAAGGCTATCCACTCCACTCCTGACCTTAGCTAAATCATCTCCATCAGGCATACCCTGAAACTCGACGACATCAACTACCTTAAATCCAGCACCGGTTAGAATCTTTAATATTTTTGAGCCAGCTATACGTCCCCAGCCATACGACGATACTACGAGTACGGGCTTACCTGCCTTAATCTTCTCAACCAGTACGTCGAGGAGATGCCTTATAAGGGGAAATACGTTATTTTCGTATGTTGCTGCACCGATAATCAACGCTTGGCAGTCCATTACGTCTGAAATGAAGTCGCTTAGGTTAATACGTTCAGTATCGGTAAATCTGAACACGACCGGGCTAAACCCCTTTTCTTTAAGCTTATCGATTACTGCTGATATAGCTTTCCCAACGGAGCCATACATTGAGCTATAAACGACAACTATCTTACCCTTCTCTGCTATACCCGATGCAAGCTTAACGTAGTAATCAACTATGGCTTCAGGCTTATTCCTAAATATCAATCCATGGGCTGGAGCAATAATCTTAGGCTTAATACCAAGCTTATCGAGCTTCTCGACAGCCTTACCAATATAATTGATGTAGTGTCCTATAACCGTTGCAACGTATTTACGTACATGCGGCAGATACTCTGCTATCACGTTATCGCTTTCATCATATAGCGTCTTCGGTATAGAGTATCCGCCGAAGGCGTCGCATGAAAGCAGTACGTCGTCGCCGGGTATAAAGGTCATCATAGTCTCAGGCCAGTGGAGCCATGGAGTATAAATGAACTTAAGCACTTTACCTCCAACCTTCAGCTCCTCCCCATCCTTTACAGCATGGATCTTAGGTTTAATTCCCAGAAACCTACTGAACATCCTCGTAGCTAACATGTGGCATAAAACCTCAGCTTTAAACCCGTTCTCCTCGAGAACCCTAGGAAGAGAGCCTGTATGATCCTGCTCCATATGGTGGACGATAACATAAGCTATATCCCTTAGATCAACTACTGTCTTTAAAGCTTCAATAAATTCATCCGTATAAACATGCTTCCAGGAGTCGAATAATATGGCTCCTTCGCTGGTATGAAGAAGATAAGCGTTATACGTTATTCCCTCCGGAATCTCCCATAATGCCTCAAAAAACTTAACCTTAATATCGTCAACCCTTAAAACATGCAGGGATTCAGTAACCTTATCTACAAAAATTCCAACCATGTAGCCACCAATCTAAAATATAGTTATGCCTTAATTATCTTATCCGTTGAAATAATGGATAAACATAGATAAGTAGAGAGCTACATAGCTATAGTTGAGGGTTATGCGGGAAGCTATTCTCGTTAGATATGGTGAAATAACTATCAAGTCAAAGCCCGTGAGAAGACGTATGGAGAACACACTTCTAGATAACATTAAGTTTATGCTGGAACGCTATGGAGTTGAAGCGGAGCTTAAGCTAGCCTCAGGGAGGATATTCATATATACGAGCAATATGAAGGAGGCGCTTAAAGCTTTATCCTTCGTGTTCGGTATAGTCTCCTTCAGTCCAGCTATCGAGGTAGGTAATGAATATAGTGAGCTTGTAAGAACAGCTGTAGACTATGCTAAAAAGTTCCTAGAGCCTGGGGATAGGTTTGCAGTTAGAGCTAGGAGGGTTAAAACACTACCCTATACAAGCAAGGATATTGAAAAGGATGTTGGAAGGTCAATATTGGAGGAGGTTAATGGAGTATCTGTTGACTTAGAGGAACCGGATAAGGTAATATATGTTGAGGCTAGGACAAACAAGGCATACATATTTACTGAAGTGTATGTTGGCCCCGGAGGCCTACCCTATGGCGTCGAGGGCAAGGTGGTAGCGCTTATCTCAGGAGGAGTGGACAG
>QMRD01000128.1 GCA_003649225.1 Thermoprotei archaeon
CTCTTCTTCCTTCTCAACTAGAGCCATAATATCGCTTTCACCTGGGTCTAATATACAGAGTGAAGCTACCATGAATGGTTTTCCACATATTGCCCCCAAATCCCAGCTCGTTCCCGGAAATATATATATTGGAATATCAGCAAGTTTGCAGTAGTATTCGATGTCACTGCGTATGTCTAGTGGACAGTTATCTGCGATTATGACAAGTTTAGCTTTACCCAGCTTTATTAAGGCTAGAGTCCTCTTGCTTCCAAGAACTACTTTTCCTGTTCTCATGGCGGTTCTCAGTTCTCTAACTAAATCGACCATATCATCACCTTTTCATGTGCTTCATTAGGAGATCCACAATCCCCGTTCCAATAGGGATTGGGTTAGAGCCTATTACTACATTCTCAGTAACACCTCTTAAATAATCTATCTCTCCCTTAGCTGCCGCATCAACCAAATGTTTCACTGTGACCTCGAAAGCCGCTCTTGCTAGGACACTCTCTTTTTCTCCTGCTACCCCATGTCTTCCAACCTGTCTAACTCTTCCGGTGAAAGTCATTATGTCGGCTATTAGCATTATATGTCGGATGTCAACATCTAGAGACTGATTTTCTAGAACATCCTTCATTTCATTTATTATTGCTGTACGAGCAGCTTCTATTCCTAAGACCTCAGCAATTTCATTAATATCGTTAGTAGTTGTCCTTGTAGGATCTACGCCCTCAATTTCGAGGACTGCCTTTAAATTGGATCCCTCAGTTATTAGGATGTATTCATCGTCTTCCTTCTTAACTATAACACGCCTAATGTTTCGTAAGCCCTTGAGCCGTAGGTTTAATACTTTTTCACATAATTTTCTTAACTTAATGAAATCCTTAATGCTGGGCTGATGGAATATCACACTGTTTCCTTCGGCTTTTACGCTACCGCTTCTTCCTTTAATTTTCTTAAAAGCCTTCACCACGTCATCTACAGTTAAGTTAAACTCTTTTAACATCTCTTCATCCAGCTCCACTATAATTTGGTTATTGAAATAATTTGGCTCTATTGTTTTTGCTACGTCGGCGACTGTAACCAGTTCTATTTCCTTAGCTACCTTTAACGCCTTCTCCTTGTCATATCTATGCTCCTCGTCAAGATACACCTTCATTATCGGGGTAGAAGGATGCTTCCTTGCATCAACTATTTCTATTAATCTAGGAAGACCTAATGTCACGTTAAACTCCCTTACTCCAGCGAAGTGGAATGTTCTCAGCGTCATCTGAGTACTTGGCTCTCCAATAGATTGAGCTGCAACTATGCCTACAGCTTCACCGGGCTCAACAAGGGACTGATAATATTTAGCTACGACCTCATTTATTATTTTTTCAGCTATTTCTTTAGATATTTTTAACTGACTTAGTTTATGGTATAATTCATCTAGGATTTTATCTGGAAGTCTCCCCCTATACTTGTATATCATTGCCCTTAACTCTCTATCATTTAGCGTTGAGGAGAGATTTTCATTTTTTGACATATATCTCACCCAAAACCTTCTCTATTATTCTATCTATATTTACGGCTCTACCATGATCACTTTTAGATGGATCAACTCCATCTTCTCCATATCTTAGCTGTATAATGGCATTCCCTGATGATCTAACTGTACCATCATATGCAACGTATAGATCCTGTAGTGCGTTAGCTAGCCTCCTGTACATGTATCCGCTCTGTGCCGTTCTGACTGCTGTATCAACTAATCCCTCCCTACCAGCCATAGCGTGGAAGAAGAACTCCGTTGGAGTTAATCCTCTTGTAAAGCTACTGTATACGAAGCCTTTTGCCTTAGCTCCTATATCTCCTTCTTTAAAGTGTGGAAGTGTACGTTTAGTATACCCTCTTTTAATTCTTTCACCTCTGACAGACTGCTGACCTAAGCATCCCATCATTTGTGTTATATTTAATATGTTTGCTCTAGCTCCTGTTTGAGCCATAATTACTACTTCGTTATTTAGACCTAGATATGAACTAACTACCTTTCCAGTTTTATCTCTCGCATCGGCTAGAATCTCCATAATTCTCGCTTCAAGTGTTTCTTCTAGGCTCTTTCCTGGAAGTGGTTCAAGCTCTCCCCTTCTAGCTACCTCTATTATCTCATTTACTTTCCTTTCTGCTTCCTCAAAGATCTCCTGGATTCTCAACAATGCCTCCTCCGGAACATCTAGGTCTCCTATTCCCATAGAGAAACCATGCCTATCTAGGAAAGCAATTAGTAGTCTAAACAGACTGTCCATTAACGATCTAGCAAAGTTTGTTCCATAATCTTTTACTAGCCTGTGTAGGAGGGACTCAGGTTTACCTGCACCGATGGAATTTTTATCTATCACGCCAGTTAACAATATTCCATTCCTTATTATTATATAGCCATCGAAGGGACAATTTTCTTCATTACATTCAGCTACGCCTGAAGCCACGCTTGCTCTTAATGAATAATTAAAGTCTTTAGGCAAGAATAAACTAAATATTTGCTTTCCAGTCCAGTATTCCCTAGGCTTGATTATGGCTGGCTCCGGTAGTTCGCCTTTATATCCAGCAACCATTAATAACTCACATACCTCCTCCCTAGATAATATCGTATCCTTTCTAGTCAGTAGATAAGCCGCCGTTATATAGTCTTGGTTAGCACCCATTATAGGTGCACCAAACTTTGGAGACAGTATCTGCTCTTGTACTAGCATCAATACTCTAGCTTCAGCCCTAGCCTCCTCTGTTTGTGGAACATGAAGATTCATTTCATCTCCATCGAAGTCTGCATTATAAGGCGGGCAGACATTTAGGTTTATCCTGAAGGTTTTGAATGGAAGAACTCTTACTTTATGGGCCATTATAGACATTCTGTGTAGTGACGGCTGTCTATTGAATAATACTATGTCTCCGTCCCTTAAATGTCTCTCAACTATATATCCCTCCTCCAATGATTCAGCTAGGGCTTCCCTATCCCTAACATATCTTAAATCTATCCTTCCGCCATCCGGTCTTATTACATAATTAGCCCCCGGATACTCGTATGGTCCTTTCTTAACTAGCTCACGCAGTTCATCTATATTCCAGCTTGTAACCTTCTCAGGGATAACAAGTATTTTAGCAATATCTATGGGCACTCCTACTTCATTAATGCTTATATTCGGGTCGGGAGATATGACAGTACGCGCCGAGAAATCAACTCTCTTACCAGCAAGGCTACCTCTAAATCTACCCTCCTTCCCTCTTAACCTTTGCGCTAATGTCCTAAGAGGTCTACCGGATTTATGCTTTGCAGGAGGTATTCCAGGCAATTCATTATCAAAGTACGTTGATACGTGGTACTGAAGAAGCTCCCATAGATCATCGATGATTAATTCCGGCGCCCCAGCATCTATGCTTTCTCTCAATCTCTGGTTTATTCTAATTATATCAACTAATTTATGGGTTAAATCATCCTCAGCTCTAATACCGGACTCTAATGTAATGGAAGGTCTAACGGTAACAGGAGGAACCGGTAGAACAGTTAGTATCATCCATTCAGGCCTTGAATATTCAGGATCAAAACCCAGCAATATTAGATCGTCATCCGGTATCCTTTCAAAACGTCCTCTAATTTCCGTCGGAGTAAGCTTTACCAACCCCTTCTCCGTCTCCTCATAGAAGGTAAACGGTTTTTCCAGCCTAATTTTATATTGAGGAGCCTCACAATGAGGACACTTCATTACCTTAGTAACTTTTTTAATTACGGAAGTTACAAGCTTATTATAGGCTACTGGCCATTCTTCCCTAAGCTTCTTAGCTTTCTCCAATAATTTCTCAACTTCATCCTGAGGAAGCAATATTCTACCACAGTTTCTGCAAGTCGACCTTAAGAGAAG
>QMRD01000129.1 GCA_003649225.1 Thermoprotei archaeon
CCCCACGTCAAGATTATTAGAATGTTTGATTACGGTGGAGCTAGCAGAATAGTTAGGAATGCCGTTAAGCTCGGCATGGGGTACGCAGACGCCGCTCAGGTGTATATTAGAAATTTCGAATACGCATATAGAGCATATTCAATGGAGTTTAACTCCTTTAGCAACGTATTCACCTACGTTAGACTATGGAAGAATGGCGTTTGGAGAATCTTTTCCTGTAACAGCGATAAATTCTCGGATATGTACGGTAAGGCTGATGTTTCGAGCAGCACCTATATTTCGGGCTTAAACGTTGATATGGCCGAACAGAAGCCTGTTAGAGGCACATACCTTGTTGGAGACGAGGAATTTCCTAGCGAAGAATCCGTTAAGGAGATCTTCTCGGATATCGTTAACGCCTTAAAGATTTTTGAGAAGAATGGAAGGCTTGAAGTTATTCTAAACTGTATATCTGAAAACAAGTTTATGTATAATAGTGATGGAAGCTCATTTATACACAGTAAAACCACGTATGAACTGTACTCCTATGTTGTCGTAGGCAATAGGTCAATTGGAGAATACGTGGCCTACACGAACATCGATAGCCTGAGATCATCCATAAATAGGATCCTGGACTCCATAGCGGAGAAGCTTAATGCATTGAAGAAAACCAGGTATTTAAATCCATTCTACAAGCACAGTAGGTTTGACGTGATTCTGGATCCCTACTGTTCTGGAGCATTATTCCATGAAATCGTACACATGCTTGAAGCGGATCGAGTGTATTTATCGGGCGGCAGGTCGCCTGTCGGCAGTAGAGTCTTTCCACGTAGTATAACTGTCATCGACGATCCATACGTGCCATCTGCTGTAGGCTCCTTCATAGTTGATGATGAAGGCGTTAAAGCCTCGCCTAGGAAGCTTATTGAGGACGGAGTTATCGTGGATTTGCTTCACAATAGGTGGACTGCAAAGCTGTTTAAATCAGAGAAGGCTGGTAATGCTAGAGGTCTCTCGATTCCTCCTAGACCTATGCAGAGCAACCTCGTAGTTAAGCCTGGAGACTGGAGGGTCGATGAAATTATAGAGGAGACTAAGGAGGGATTTCTATTGATTGGGCTGGAGAGAGGAGAGCTACGGAGAAACTCTATAGCCATATACCCTGAATTGACACTATATATTAAAGATGGAGAAACGAGAGAGAATGTAATATTGGAGAGAATACTTATACCCATCCCAGGCTCCCTTAGAAAGATAGATGCCGTTAGCAGAAATAGGGGATATAGATCGTCGGTGGAGAAGGGGTTTCCGATGAGCGAAGTAGCGCCCTACATAAGGATTAGGCGGGCTGTCGTCGAGTAGCTATATTAGCTTATAGAAGAGCATAGTAACCTCTTTGGCGTAGCTCCAGAAACTGGGTGATATACTCCATATCTTCTCCTCCAGTTGCTTTAGGGTTAAGGCTATAGGTATATAGCTCTTCAGAATTACCAGGTGTCCCGTGTATGTTTCACCTTTCTCCTCGTATAGTCTCCTGAGAGCCTTTAAGTAGTCTATGAGATAGTAGCTTTCATCCAGCGCCCTCCTTACGTCATTTGGGTTGAGATAGTCTATCTCAGACTTTATAATCTCATATTCAATGCTGAGATCTTTAACCTGCTTAAGAAGTTCCCTTAGCTCGGCTAGGTCCTCATCTTTTAACTCGTTCTTTAACGGTATGTATGCTTCAAAGTATGCTTCCTTAAGTATG
This sequence comes from Thermoprotei archaeon, assembly GCA_003649225.1. GTDB lineage: Archaea > Thermoproteota > Thermoprotei > Thermofilales > B9-G17 > B9-G17. The sequence continues at coordinate 1,730 of QMRD01000129.1, forward strand.
CTCCTATAGTATTTATCGAAGAAGGATTCGAAGTCGTATAGATACCTTATCGGAGGTACGCCCTTCTCCACCAGACTTTTAACGCTTCTAGTAACCTCTTCGCCATAATATTCACGTATGCATTCAATTAGAAGCTTCTCATCGTACAGGTAGTGGAGGAACAGTATTCCACCGTAGTTGGCTGGTATCGCCGATAATCGTTCGCATCTTGATAAGTCTTCGTCGACAAGCGACTTATCCATGAATATTACTTCCCAGCCTCCATTGTACGCCTGTACCTCGTCGATAACATCTAGTAGGTCTATAAGCTTCATGGACTTTATCTTATCCGTAAAGAGGATTTCATACAATTACTTCTCCTCTTCCTCAGTCTTTAATACTGCTAAGGGGCATATCGACCTGTAGTGGCAGTACTGACACTCCCAATCATATCTAGGTGAAACCTTGTCTATGAAGAAGGATCTAGCTATCCCGGCTATCTCCTCGTCCGTTAACGCCTCCTCCCTATCGTATAGGAACTCCCTAACGCCGTTGGGGGTGAAATATATTAGCCTGCCGTTAAGCCCCGACTGGTTCATGTACATCTTAACCTGATATACGTGGTGCTCTAGAGGCAGGTTCTCCAGGGGCATGGATGTATACTTTAGCTCTACTACTTCATCGCCCATGACTAGGTCTGGGTCGCCGTATATTACGTACTCGTTGCCCTCATCATCCACGTATTTCTTAGAATACCTCTTCTCCTCAAACCCCTTATCCTTAAGCAGATTCTTCACGGTGTAGTCGAATATTATACCTAGCACAGTGCTAAACCTAGTCGGTATCATCTCTATCCTCCTAAACCTCACATCATACTCTATTTTAGTATAGCACCTTAGAACCGTAGTTACTGTAGCTGAATACGGTGGTTTAAAGCTCAGTACACCATATATGTTATCGATTATATCCTTCTCCATCTCAAATATCCTGTCCATTATAAGCCTCCAAATCTTCAAATCGTTCCTCAAACGATCACCAAGTAATCTTAATATTATATTATTGATATATTTTCACGATGATGAGAAGAGCTCGGCCGATTTGATGCGGATGTGACAGGCCTCTGAGCTAACCCCTTATAAGGCTGTAAAATCAACTATTATCCGTAGGTGATTGTTTGATATCTTTAGCTAGAAGCGACGGGCACTACGATGGAGTATCTAAAGTACTTGAGCTACTAAGGGATGAGATAAGCAGTAAATTGGCTGAAGCTAGGAATATTCTCGTTAAACCGAACTTCGTATCCGTTAGACATCCGCTCTCCGCCACTCACGTCGATGCGGTTAAGGCAGTCCTAGACTTCATATACTCGCATAATTCGAAGGCTAGGGTTATTATTGGAGAAGGACCCGCTATGGGCTCGTTTAGCGATGGATTAAGAAACTACGGTTACCTTGATTTAAAGCGTAAATATAACGTGGAATTCATCGACCTAAATCACAGCGACTACGTGTACTTTGACGTATACGATTCTAAGCTAAGTAAAAGTATAAGGGTTAGGGTTTCTAAGGTCGTCTTAGACTCGGATTTCAGGATATCCGTCTGTAGGCCTAAGACCCACGATACCGTTGTAGTTACGCTTACCATAAAGAATCTGGTTATGGGCGCTGTCCAAGGGAGGGATAAGCCCAAAGTACACGCTGGATACGGTGCTATAAACATGTCTATTGCCGAACTTTACACTAAGATGCCTCTAAGTTTAGCGGTAATCGACGGGTATGTGGGAATGCAAGGAGACGGGCCTGTTGGCGGCAGGGAGATAGACTCCAGGTTTGCCGTTGCGGGAGTTAACGCCGTTGAGGTAGACGCGCTCACTGCATGGCTTATGGGGTTTAGCCCTCTTGACGTGGGCTATCTATACCTACTGTGGAAGTGGGGGTATGGGGAAATAAACGTAGATAGAATGAGGATAGTTGGTGGTAAGCCTGAGGATTTAAGGAGAATATTTGAGCCGCATAGAAACTTTATAAGACAACTTAACTGGAAAAAAGATCTTAGCGTTTAAGCTTTAGTAGTAGCCTCTTTACATCATGCACAGCTCTTCCCGCAGCCAATACTATTCCTAG
>QMRD01000130.1 GCA_003649225.1 Thermoprotei archaeon
CTCCGTCGGCCGAGGTTCCAGACATGAGACCTATAACTAGCTTCTCCTCCTTCCTATGTATTTCAATTAGTTTCTCGAAGGGATTCATAACGGTCACCGTAAACTGTTATATACCGTATTAGGAAAATAAAATCTTTGGGTAATAACTTGAAGGGAGTTGAAAGGTTTCTTAAAGCATTAAATAGGGAAGAGCCCGACAGAGTCCCGATATGGGAGCTTATTATTGATAGACCCGTGATTAAGTCCCTCTATGGGGATATAAGCTACGCTGATGTTGTTGAGATACTGGATTTAGATGGCATAACTGCTGGAGAGGACGTTAAAATGAGGGAGATTGAAAAGGGGAAATTCGTATGCGAATGGGGGATAACATGGGGCATAACCGAGTTTGGCGTAGTATATCCCCTTAAGGGTCCCATAAAAAGCAAGAAGGACTTAATCGACTACCAGCCTCCAGATCCCGATGCCGACTACAGGCTAAATACGCTTGAGGAGTATATCGATAGATTTAAAGGCGAAAAAGCTATAGTTCTTTTAAGCCACGACGCCTTTGAATTCTCCCATTACTTGGTTGGCGGCATGGCGAATCTATTTAGGCTTTACTATAAGGATCCCGAGGCCGCACATACTCTAGCGGAGAAGATAGTCGAGTATAAATCAAGAGTCATAGAGAGAGCTATTAAGGCTGGGGCTGACGTTATATTAAGCGGAGACGACTACGCCGATAAAAACGGTCCGCTAGTATCACCCCGAATGTTCAAAATCTTCATTATGCCCTATCTTAAGAGGGTAGTTGATACGGCAAAAAGGTACGGGAAGCCGTTTATAAAACATACGGATGGAAAGATATGGAAAATCCTTGATATGATAGTTGCTACCGGTATAGATGGCCTACATCCAATAGAGCCCTGCGCAGGAATGGATATACTTAAGGTTAAGAGGATGTATGGAGATAGGATCTGCGTAATAGGCAATATAGATTGCTCCTATGTTCTTCCGTTAATGTCCCCAAATGACGTCGAGGAGGTTGTTAAGGAGACTATAGCTAAAGTGGCTCCCGGAGGAGGATATATATTATCCTCCAGCAACAGCATTCATCCGGGAGTTAAGCCAGAAAATTTTCTTGTAATGATTAAAGCTGCAAAAAGATATGGTCGTCATCCAATCAGTGAGGAGCTTATCAGGGAATATGGTAAGAGAAACTTTTACAGTAAGATTTTCAAGTTTTAGAACGGCAATATCCACGTAGCTTTTGAAACCATGACAATAGCTGTTGCAAGCCCTATTAAAATACCTTCACCCGCTGCAACGCCCGCTACTATGAGTGCCTTATTTTCGTTCCACCACTCCTTTCCAACCACCTTGGGTGCTAGGTATTTGCTAATAAATGCGCCTATAAACGTAGGTACTGCTGAAGTCGGTAGAATATAGGTACCCGTTAATAGACCTATAAGCGAGAACGGTATCCCCATTTTAGATAAAGCTTCGCCTATTATTCCTACCGAGAGCATAAGTGCGAAGGGATAGATCAGGGTTTCCGACCTGAACTTAAATATCTGCCCAGAAATCCATAGGCATGAGGACGCTGCTTGAACAGGCCATGAAATCAATGTCTGAGGATAGACTGAGGAGGGTATTGGGGCTATGCTCCAATAGAACTGCACGTAAACGAAGCTCATTACGAAAAATACTATAGCTGTAAATATGAAGGCCTTGAAAAAGTCTGAGAGCCTGGTTTTAGTAAGATAAGCGGCCTTCATGCTTTGAGTCCAGTATGGAACAGCTGCTGCACTGACAATAGGTGCTGTCAACCACGGCTCTATTCCCTTATATCCACTTACGAGTATGGTCGCCTGCCAAACATAGGGTATCGATATAGAGTACCCTGTCTCACCTAGTCCTTGTCCTTATGAGGGAGTCCATAAAGCTCCATCCAAGAGCTACAAGGAGGGAGAGCCATATCGGGAAGTCTAATCCCACTAAAGCATGGAACACTATAACGGAAAGTATAACTGTACCAGCATACCATAGGAGCAATATTTTAGGTGATGGGTATCCAGTGGCCTTCTCAGCCTTAGATAGCTTCGCTAAGCTCTTTATAGCCCTAATTATACTCTTATAACTTCTAGCTAAAACAATTATTGATACCGCTAACGTGAAGCCTATATGGGGAGCTATCCACACCCTTATGCTTGCCCTTTGGTAAACATAAGCTAACCCTGAGGCTGGAATCCACTCCTCAACCCATTCAGGGAACCAGTGGGCGAAAACTGTCAGCGCCAAATGATTACCTATAACCCACGTAGCTATGGATCCTATTAGCATGTAGAGGGCTGTGTCGAACGATATTAGAGTTCCCCCGAGAAATGCGAGTATATCCGTTGCTATACCAAATACCGCACCAGGCAATATATTCTCTATACCCATGTACCCAGATGTCAGATCAATCCATGGTATGGGTATCAGCTCGACCCTTATACCCGTCATACCATAGGAAAGAGTAGGAACGCCGTAAAGTAGTGTTGAATATATTAGGCCGACCATAGCGCTTAAGATGAATACCCTAAGCTTTTTAGGGTCTCTTTCCGCTAGAGTGGAGCTCATTTCTGCCTGAACGCTAGCGAAGGGGAACGGCAGTTTCTCTATTTCAATGTATAGGTAACTAAAGAGAAAGGTTAATGAGATATCGTAGAATACATACATGAAGTATCCACCTACAAGTAGCAGTATGGGTATAAGCCACTCAGGTGCAAAGAATGTTCTAAGCTCATGTACTGGAGAATCGTACCTTGGAACCCACCATGTAGGTATTACTTCTGGTAGAGGTTTGCCAGTATAGGGGTCCTTAAAGGACCACGTTATAGGGGATCTGACAAAGTAAGATCTATAAACTAGTCCCTCAAAAGGGGCTGCGGTAGCGGCTATTCCAACCATGGAGTAAATTATAAACATTTCCTGCGTAGTGAGGGGGTTGCCTGTGAGAACGGCTATTTCGCTTAATAGTATAGCTGTAACGTAGACTGCCGCGCTAGCGAGACCTCCGCCGCTTACTAAGCTTAGATATATTGATACTGGAAGGATCATTGCTGACGCGAAGAGTATAGCTAGGGCTGTTCTAGGGGTAAATCCAGGTTTAAATTCGAGCAATTCTTCAGACATGTAGAACACCATTGCTGGTGGTCAATAACTTAGAGGATAATTAGCTTATTAATGTTATCATCACCATGGTACAGACAGCGCTAGTTATTCAATACATGCTATTCCAGCTAGTCCATAGGCCTACGGCAAATGATAAACAATATAAAACGTAACTGGTATATCATGGTAGTATTTGAGGTGGTATGTGCATGAACAAAAAACTATTGATCGTAATAATACCGCTATTATTAACCGTTCAACTAGTTGCCTCAAAACCGGAGGGGGAATCTATTTATAAAGAGCTATATGATAAAATAAACCTAGACAATATAAAGTATCATGTAAAGTATCTCTCATCCCTTGATACCCTTTTCGTAGGCTATGAGGGCTATTATAAGGCGGCCGACTATATAGAGAGTAAGTTCAGGGAGTACGGCCTAAAAGTCTGGAGGCACGAGTTTAAAGTCGTCGTCCCCATCGACGAGGGATCGTATATAATATATAGGAAGACTGGAGAGAAGTTAAGGGCTTATGCCATGCTTCCAAACCTAGTGCAAACATGTTCAGGAAGGATTTCCGGTGAACTAGTATATGTTAAGGGGTATGATTTACAGGAACTTTCTGGGGTAAGCTTAGAGGACAAGATAGTTCTTATGGAGTA
>QMRD01000131.1 GCA_003649225.1 Thermoprotei archaeon
ATAGTAAATATCGTTAAACACTGCCTAGAGGTAACGCAAGCTAAGAGTGTCAAGGCTGTAATAGGTGGACTACACCTATTAGGTTTAGATAGGATGCAGGTAAAGGAAATAGCTAATAAACTCCTGGAATTAGGCGTGGAGAAAATATATGCTGGACACTGCACCGGCTTTGAAGCGTTATGTGTGCTTAGCGAAACTTTTAAAGAAAACTTTAAGAGGATATATTGTGGAGCAGTAATAAAGCTATAAATTGTCCCTAAAATAGTTCCTAGGAGTGATGAGCAACCCCGAGTGCGAATGGTGAGCGGTGCCGAGTTTGCTGAACGAACCAAAAGCTTTTAAATTTATCGGATAGTATGTGGAATATGCTTCACCTAATAGCTGAAATAGTACTCATTACATCGTCTGGCGCTCTATCTCCAGGGCCTCTAACGTTTTCTGCAATAATATTAGGGATGAGGAGAGGCTGGAAGGCCGGATTTATGGAGGCTATTGGACATACATTATTTGAGTTCCCGCTCGTAATAGTGATAGCTCTAGGTCTATCCGAGGTCCTGAAAAACAGGGAAGCATTAAGGATCGTTGGAGCAGTGGGTGGCTTCGCATTGATTGTTTTTGCACTGCTAATGGCTCTCGACTTAATGAACGTCCTAAAGGGAGAGGATAAGAAGATAGTAGAGGTGAAGAGCGGGCCAGTTCTAACGGGGCTATTATTTACGGCGTTAAATCCATACTTCCTGGTTTGGTGGGCGTCTGCGGGATTAAAGCTTATAGCAGATATAATGCTATACGGTGGATTAATTCTAGTCATAGCTTTATATCCAGTACACGTCTGGATGGATTACGCCTGGCTTTCAGCAGTAGCCTACTTATCAAGCAGGGGCAGGAGCCTCGGAAGAAACATTCAGGCATTAATAATGCTCATATTCATAATTATCCTATTATATTATGGCGTGAAGTTTCTATTCAATTCTCTCATATAGAGTCGGTTGTGTAAAGAATCCGATGTTCATGTACGTATCTGGTAAGCTTAAATAATGTTCGGCATGTAAAGTTAAAGGGTGAGTGGAAATGTACATCATCGGCGTGGATATTGGTGCAACCTACACTAGGGTTGCGTTGGCAGATAATGAGGGTAAGATTCTGGATAAGGTTGTTAGGCATACTGTTAGGGAAGGCGAAGGTATACTCTTAACAAGGCAGATAATTGATATGATTAGAGAGGTGTCAAGCAGAAATCATGTCGATTTCAAGATGGTTAAGGGTATAGGTATAGGAACTATTGGACCGCTGGATCTAAAGAAGGGAGTTATTACCAAGCCAGCTAACCTGCCTTTAGGGGAAGTTCCGCTGAGGAATCCTCTCAGGGAGGAGTTCAAGGTTGACGTCTACATACTGAATGATGCGGTTGCAGGAGCTGTTGCAGAAAAGTTCTTCGGTAAGGGCAGGGAGTACAAGAACGTAGTTTATGTAACCATAAGCACGGGGATAGGGTGCGGTGTATTTGTAGACGGAAACCTTCTTCTGGGGAAGGATGGAAACGCTCATGAGATGGGACATATAGTTGTGGATTTAGAGGGCAGGCTTAAATGCGGCTGCGGACAGTACGGCCACTGGGAGGCCTATGCTTCTGGAAGCGGTATTCCGAAGTTCGCTAGGCTATTAATCAGCGAGATGCCGGAGGATATGGTTAGGAAGAGCCTACTTTATCGGATGGTTAAAGGCGACTTCAGTAAGTTGAATGCCAAGCATGTATACGATGCTGCAAGGGAGGGTGATAAAGTAGCCTTAAAGATAGTTGATGAAGTGGGGAGAATAAATGCTATAGGAATAGCTAACGTAATTACTGCCTATGATCCATCTATCATAACTATCGGGGGATCGGTGGCTTTAAACAACGTTGACTTAGTCCTAAATCCGATAAGGAAGCACGTAGGAAAATACACAGTAAACAGGGTGCCCAGGATAGAGATCACCGAGCTGGGGGGAGACATAGTACTGATTGGAGCCGTAGCAACCGTAGTAAATGAATTAAATACTATACCCGAAGACTAGTAAATCTCCATATTTTATATGACTCCTCTTAATAGCAGTATTATTACGAAAAGTTGAACTATTACAAGCATTGATCCTTCAATTAAGTCTAGCTTTCCGTCATCGACTATGCTTCTCTTAAGCGACCACATACAGAGGGCGGTTACTACTAGCTGAAAAAGGACATATTCATCGAGTGGTATGGGCATAACTGTGCCAACTAAACCTAGAACCAGGAGTACGATCTGGGATACGCTACCTATGAGATTACCTAAAGACACGTTTATCATTCCTCTGCCTGCAAGCATTATTGCTATGCCGTGCTCAGGAATTGCCGCTAAAGCCCCCATCAGTAATCCGCTTAAGATCACGGGGTTGCCGAGATGTTCAATTACGCTTTCACCTATAATGAGCTCTACACTCCTAACCAGTAGTTCGCTTCCCACGAATATGCCTATGATCCCTGCAATAAACATAGCTAGGTACCTAAGTTTTTCCTTCTCCCGATGTTCATGGCTCTCCTCTCTACCGCCTTTGCCCATGAAAATAAGGTATACCATATATGATACGACAAGGAGAGCAGATGCTTCTCTCGGAATATAGAATAAGTCTATATTACTGGCCTTCTTAATCGAAAACAAGACGTCGACGGTGCCTAAAGCAAATATCGAGAGCAATACGACGACGGTAAATCTAATTGCTTCAACCTCATGGTGAAGAGCCTCTCTAGGAACCTTTATGAATCCCCTTATCCTCCTGCAACCGATTATAATGACTGCTCCTAGGAGCATTAGGTTAAAGCTTATGGATGAAAGCACTGTAAGTACTGCTACGTCGATCATTTCAATGCTGCCTAGTGCATATCCTCTCCAGATAGTAAGGCTCAGCATAATGAGCTCGGGGAGATTTGATGCAAGACTAATTAGGACGCCTGCAAAGTAGTGGGAGAGCTTTAATGCTCGGGCTAAGCCGCTTATACCCTCGACGGTCCACTCGGAAGGTCTAAACACAAGCCATCCACCTATAGCTAAGCCTAAGATTACTATCAGCGGAATACAGTTTATTATGTGAAAGTAAAGGTATGCTGCCGCAAACACTAAAATGGTTATGTATTCTAGAAAGCTTTTAATTCTTCCTCCTTGCATATGACTAAATGAATCAATGAAATATATAAGCAATGCTATTTCCTAGATTCACTGTAATTCAGCATAGGCTTGTCCTCTCTATTCACAAAGAATTTTCGAGTCACAACTATAATATTGTAAACTCGAATTTAAACCACCGAAACTCCTTTATAAGCTCTCATTTCCCGCTTAAGGAATACTCCTCCCAGTAAAACGCTAGATAATACATTATTAAGCCAGCTACATCTCTATATTTAGATACGAAGTCTCTAACTTCCCCCTCCTCTACCCTCTTACCCAAAGCTCTAGATAATCCCTTAACAACAGCTAGATCCCCTGCAGGCCCCACGGATAAATCTCCAGTAGCCATCACATAGGCCAGTTCAGCAGTCCACACGCCAACGCCCCTAATGTTATCGAGAACCTCAATTGCCTCTTCCGGCTTCAAATACTTAATTCCCTCAAGGTTAAAGCCTGAACAAACCATTTTGGCCAGTGAAATTACGTATTCGCACTTCCTCCTGCTCAGCCCGCACTTTCTCAATTCATTAACGCTTACTTCAGCCAGCTTTTCAGGAGTAGGAAAATCATAGAACATTCTCCCGCCATATATCTCCCTATAGCCGTA
>QMRD01000132.1 GCA_003649225.1 Thermoprotei archaeon
ATAGCTAAAAATTTTTACGTAGAATTTCTGCTTTCCCTCTTCGGAGATAGACAAATAAAAAAAGCCTTAGCTAAGAATTCGCTTAAGAAAAGCTCTGGATTCGTTCTTGCTCTAATAATAAGCAGTAATCTTAAAAGTCTACGTACAATAATAATTAATTTAATTAAATTATTTAATGCAAAATACGGTAAAATAAAAATGCAAAGCTTTAAGCAATACTACATTATGAACGCATATAATCTTTTAGAGAAGGAAGTTCAAGCCACCTACGGAAAAACTTTTTCGGAAAAAATTATGAAATGTACTCTAAATAGATCCGCACTGATAGAGGTACTAAGATGAAGATCTCATTTTAATCTTTTGAATAGAAAGGATATCCTTAGGTTCAAGCAAGCTTATTCCCGTACTCTCGCCAATCACTTCAATAAGTATTATCTTGTCAGGATTCGTTAGGTTTACCTTGTTTGGAATTTTTGGTGCTATACTTTCAATTATATCTCTCTTCGATAAATTAGCTAACCTGATTTTCACTTCAATTTTATATGTGGCCTGATCAGGAAGCCTCCTTGAAAACTTCAACGCAACCTTAGATATTTCTTCAATTGTACTCGGCACCACAGCCTCTATCGGCAATACCTTAAGGATATATCTAAAATCCCAAGGACTTTTTTCAGCAATAGCTCTGAGCCTTTCTACAAAGGTTAAAGGATTTAGGCTGGTTTTAGCAACCAGTAGTCCGGGTAAGCCTGTTTTACTTATTTTTATTCTGGTATCACCTACCTCTCTGGAGAAGAACCAAAGCTCGGATATGCAGTCATTTTCTCTATTCCTATATGTGGATACTATTAAATTAAAGTCTCGCAGCATTTTCTCACAAAATAAAGTTCAAGATAGAAATTCTATATTTCCAACTCTTCCTCTGTTATTTCTATTCCTAACTTCTCTTCTATTCGTTCGATCTCGCCATCTCTTATCCATACTATTCTATCGCTTACATCAATCATCTTCAGGTCATGTGTAGCCGTAATAACTGTAACGCCCTTCTCTCTATTCAAGTCTCTTAATAAGTGTACAATCTTAAGTCCTGTATTAAGATCAAGATTACCAGTCGGCTCATCAGCCAGAATTATTGAAGGATCATTAGCTAATGCTCTTGCTATAGCAACTCTCTGTTGCTGGCCTCCGCTAAGCTCAGTAGGTCGGTGATGTAATCTATCTCCTAAACCTACTCTTTCAAGCAATTTTCTAGCCTTCTCCTCACGCTCCTTTCTAGGCACACCAGCAAAGATCATAGGTAGCATTACATTATCTAACGCTGTTAATATAGGTATAAGGTTGAATGTCTGAAATATATATCCGATCTTATGGCACCTAACCCATGCCATCTGTGCTGGAGTTAATTTGGATATGTCTCTTCCATCTAGGTATACTTTACCTTTAGTGGGCGCGTCAAGTCCTCCAATCATATTGAAAAGCGTTGTTTTCCCTGAACCTGAAGGTCCTAGTATGGATACGTATTCCCCGTATTTTACTTGGAGATTTATTCCCTTTAAAGCCTTAACAACTTCTCCCTTGAGGAAATAATACTTGTGTAAGTTTACCGTTTCTACAACGTATTGGGTCGACATATCCTTCACCAATAATTATTGCCGTAGCTATATTCTGATAAAAGCTATATATATTTTCTTGCATTTGCAATTAGAGGTGACTTATATGCCTAGGAGGAAAAAGAAGAAAAAAGGAGAAGAGAAAAAGGAAGTGCCTCTTCCTGCCGAAGGAGAAGTTCTAGGAGTTATTGAACAGTTATTAGGGTATGATAGAGTTCGAGTGAGATGTAGTGACGGCTATACTAGGTTATGTCGAATACCTGGAAGAATGAAAAAGAGAGTGTGGATGAGAGTAGGAGATATAGTTTTAGTGGCCATATGGGATTTTCAGCCTAAAGAGAGAGGCGACATAGTCTATAGATACGAAAGAGACGAGTTAAAGGAGCTCGAGAAACGAGGGTTACTTAAGGAATTGTTAGAGGAGGAATTTTAAGTACTCTCTGGAACTATAAAGTATTTATCGTTGAATTGGAAAAGCCTTACGTGTGATTTCTCTCTTATCCAGAGCGGTATTCTACTAAGCCTGACTTCTATTACTTTATAGTCATCATATCTCATCACTTGAACGTATGGAGGAGTCACAGATACCACTAATGCAGGAATCAACTCGCTTTCATTCACCATGTTACCCTTGGAAGCAACCCTTCCCCTAATCAAAGATGTATTATAAGTATCTAGGTTAAGAGCTAAAAAGCCATCTCTACGTACCTCCTTAATGTAGTAGGGACGGTTATTCAGAATCAATATGGATCCCTCCTTTAACGTGGGGAGCAAAGCAAGTATCGTTAGTTTCGTAATAGGCTTTCCTCTTTTGTTCACGCCAATGATTTTTACTGATTCACTAATTTTAGCGTGAAACGTCTTCTGAAGTTTCTGTGCAATAGACCTAGCAACATTATGTGATGTAAACATTAGGTCAATGTAATGTTTCTTTTCTACGATATCAAGTATTACAGCATCTCTATTTCTTCGTCTCATTTTATCTATTTCTCCCCCAATAAAACGTAGTATCATTTTCTTTTCAACAGCAGAAAGCCCTCTACTCCCAGCTCTAATCTGCAGTATTGCCTTCACAACTTTCCCGGCAATTTTTCTACACGACGGACAAACTTTCGACTTTACAGGGATACTAAAGTAATGTTCCTCGACTATGTCCTCTAGGTCCTCATGCAGAGACCCGATAACCTTTATATAGTATCTGATTTCCTTTGACGATAAGTTATCTATCTTTAATTCGAGTATCCTTAGTTTTCTTCGTTTTCTCTTAAAAAAGCCTGATATTAACCTGATTAATACTTGAGGTACGTCCTTGCTCTGGAAATACCATTTCCCGTTGAATTCCAACGAACCACAATATTTACAAATACTAACTCTGATAACAGGTGCCTCATCAAGTAGTCTATGCTCTTTTAAGTAGCAATCCTTACACATTCCCCCGTATAGTTTTATAGTTTCTCTTCCACAAACCGGACATATTAGTTTACTCACAACGTCCTCCCTATGCCGTTATTATTTGAACATGGGGTATATCCCCTATCCATATCACTGCGTCCTTTACTTGAGGAAAATGTCTAGAAATAAAATTTACGCTGTTTATGCCTATGACATTAATTATGGTAGCTGAGAATATATACTCAAGTAGTTCATCTACCCTAATTACTTTTCCTCCATAAAATCCTTCGCTCACCTTGATTTTTAACTTGCCATCAGAAATCTTCTTACCCAGTAATTCTCTATCACAAACTGCCAAAATGATGTCATTTCCGCTCTTATGAACCTTCACATAACATTCAGCGACAGACATCGTTAAACATCCTACTCAAATATGCGGGGGGTGGGATTCGAACCCACGCAGGCCTACGCCACCGGGTTTCTTATGATAACATCCTAAGCCCGGCCCCTTTGACCTAGCTCGGGCACCCCCGCCTGTAAGATAAGTAATTCATGAAGTTTTATAAAGATTTCTTATTGCTTTTGGGTGCTGACAACTTTATGCAATATGCATTACCTCACGTACAAGCCAGCATAATCTAGCAAACTCATCCAGCGGCTCTAAGCCTAAAGGCGGAAAACCTAAGCTTAAATAAGTTCTAACGTAATTATAGAAGGCAAGCCAGGCGCCAATCCAGGAAATAGCACTAGTAAAACACTTAAGGCTTAAACGCGGGAAA
>QMRD01000133.1 GCA_003649225.1 Thermoprotei archaeon
GTATGTCATGTATCAAGCGCTCCCTCCAGAAATAGAACAAATACTATTTGGTGTCTTGGCTAATCTAACTATAGGCTTCATTATTGGCTTCCTAATAGGATATGCCTTAAAGAAAGTACTTAAGATAACCGCAATAGTCTTAGGTGTAATTCTACTAATATTGCTTTTCCTCCACTATAAGGGGATAATATCAATAAATTATGAGGCCTTAGAAAGTTCGCTTCGTGGAGTGTTTGAGTATCTTAAAGTAGAAACTGCGGGCTTCTTTAATTTCATATTAACCAGCACACCGCTTGTAGGCGGCTTCATAGCCGGATTTATATTGGGATTTAAGAAGGGATAGGCTTGAAATGGAGCGTATATCCGCCGAGTGATGATACGTATTTTCTCCTGGATAACCTACCCCGTAATCTTGGCGATTCGGTAGCTGAGGTTGGCTGTGGTTCAGGCGTAGTATCACTACAAGTGGCTAAGAAGACCAAGAGAGTTCTTGCGACTGATATAAACTTTCATGCAGTAAAGCGCCTGTGGGAGAAGGCAAAAATGAGGAAAATTGATACCAAAATAGATGTGATTTGTTGCGATTTACTAAGCTGTCTAAGGAATCTTAGATCTTTTTCATCGATAATATTTAATCCTCCCTACCTTCCATGTGAATGGATTGAGGACCCCAGTGTATGTGGCGGAGAGAACGGTGTGGAGATCGTAATTAAATTCATCGATTTAGTAAATAGACTGAAATACCCCGGGCTCAAAATATTTATTGTACTATCTAATAGAGCAAACATAAAGAAAGTAAATGAAGCCTTAGAAAATAATAGAATAAAGTTCCGTGTGATAGCCACAAAGAGTTTAGGCTTCTTTGAAGAATTAAGACTATACCTCTTGACGTTATAGTAAAAATTCGGTTAAAGACTTGTATATTCACAACGATAAGTCAAATAGTAGATTCGCACCGTTAAATAACTCAGAGTCATAAATAGTTGATAGATGAAGCTCTGCTAGTTTATAATTCAAGATAAACTATATTTAACATTCAGCGTAAACTTTTATAGTATATTAAGGTGGTTACGTGTCAGAAAGGATTACTAAAATTCAGGCAATCCTGGATGAGCTTAGAAAGATAAACCCGGATGTTGAAGCTTGCTCCCTAATTAGTGCAGATGGTTTACCTATTGCTAGTATAATGCCTCTTGGGGCCGATGAAATTAAAATTGCCGCTATGGCGGCGGCAATTGAGAGCGTAGCTGAGAGAGTCACAAGCGAACTTCAGAGAGGCGACTTAAAGCAGGTATACATTGAAGGTACCGATGGAGGAGTAATTGTGGTTAATACAGGCAAGGATACCGCTTTAGTTGTAGTAATACGGCCTAAAGCAAAGTTAGGCTTAATACTCCTTGATGTAAGGGAAACAATAAAGAAACTCCTTAAACTAGAATTCTTCTCCGCAGCTACCTAAGCGATGTAGATATACTTAAATATTGTAATAAATAAAGGTATTCGGTGGTCTTATGGAAGAAAAAATAGTTGCATATGCATTACTAAATATATCGGTGGGTAAGGAATACGATGTTATTAACAAACTTAATACAATAGAAAACGTTGCTGAGGCACATATAGTATATGGAGAATATGACGTAGTGATTAAGATAGAAGCTCCGACTTTAAAGTCACTTGAAAAAACTGTTATGGCGATCAGAAAGATACCGGGAGTTATTAGGTCAACTACCTTAATTTCTACCTAATAATCGAGGTAAAGGTATCCACTATTCTATAGAAAACAGACTCTAACTCTCCTTTATTTACCACAGATGTTGAATATATTGGTACATTATCAAGGTTTAACTTAAGTCTTAATTGCTCCGGTGTTATCTCGCCTCTTCCAGTTCTGTTTATTATTATTACATGCGGCTTCCGATACTTCGATATCTCCCTATAAATTTTTACAGTATTTTCTAATGCTTGCTTATCATCATCCCTCACTATAAATATTAATGCATCCGAGTTTTTGGCAAAGTATTCTCTAAGGAAATTGAATCTATCCTCTCCAGGAGTTCCATATAGATGGACTATGATTCCTCCAATTCTCTTTCTGCCATAGTCGAAAGCTACAGTTGTAGTTTTCTTATTCTTAACTGGCTTCGAGAGAGGCTGATCGGTAGTAATTGGCTTAACATCACTAAGGTTCTTTACAAAGGTTGTCTTCCCACTATTAAATGGACCTAGAATAACTACCTTCAATCTCTTAGTCATGTCATCAGCTAAAATTAAGGGAGTATAATAAACATACCTGGACTTTCAGATCCTATTATCCAGATATTTTGACCATATTACTTACAAGTATAGTGCGGCTCAGTACGGCCGTCAGACGGCATGTATGCCGTCACCAACGCCCTCTTCATCGCCGATATCTCAATATCGCTTTCTCTTAATAAGCTTTCTCTAGCTAGAAAAACGACTCTAATAGCCTCTATCGTAGTCAACTATATTCATCACTTTTTTGCCTTTCAGGAAGGCCTTTACATTTTTTGCCGCTAGGATAAGTGCACGTTTTCTTGCCTCTTTAGACCAGCCAGCCTTATGTGGGGTGGCTATAACATTTGGAAGCTTATGTATACCTAGTGTTGAGGGAGCCCCCTTGTGAGGAGGATATAGCCACCATACATCTAGGCCAGCGCCTGCTATCCATCCTTCAGTTAATGCACGATATAGCGCCTTTTCGTCGACTACTGGTCCTCTTGAAACATTAATCAGGTAGGCGGTTTTTTTCATTAACCTAAGCTCCCTTTCACCTATTAATCCCACAGTCTCTTTAGTAAGGGGGACAGATAACACGACGTAATCAGATATTCTTAAGACATAGTCAAGAGATTCCGGCCCGCCTACAAACTTGAGCAGTCTCCTGTACTTCACTCCCTTTAGTGGATTTCTCTTTATGACATATATTTTCATTCCTAGACAGTATGCTCTCTTAGCAATTTCCGACCCTATATTCCCGTATCCTATGATTCCAATATTCTTCCCATATACTTCTTCAATCATTGTTTCATATTTATAGGGTATCCATTTTCCCTCCTTTAGAGCTCTATCCATAAATACTAGCCTTCTGGATAGGGCGAGAATTAAGAGAATAGCATGCTCCGCCACGGTTGATGCATTAGCTCCGGAAACTGTAGCTAATGTTATCCCCCTCTCCTTTAGAAGCTCAAAATTAAATCGATCCGCACCAGCACTTAAAACTTGGATAAATTTCAGCCTCGAGGATACTTTTATGCATTCATCCGGTATAAATCCACCTACAATTACATCCACATCCTTAACCACATCCTTAAACTGCTCGCTCGTTTTCGGCATAACTATGATTTCGGCAATATTCCCTAGATATTTTCTGAAAACTGCTATCTCATCGTTGCTTGCACTCCAGGCAAGTAATACTTTAGGCCTTGCTATCTTCATCAAGAAATGTAACTCCTAAATTTTAATTTAAGGATTCTGTTGTTCAAAAGTGATTTAAGTGAGTGAAGCAGTTATATTTTTGGTTGATGGAAAGATGTCTGAAATAGTAGGTAGAATAAAGGATAGATATGCCCTTTTAGAGAAGATAGAGTCAGTAATACCTGGATTTCGAGGATATAAGGAAAAAGAGATTAGAAGAGAATCTGATAGACTCGTCAGAGATCATGTATACTCGGTTTTATATGAAGCTAAACAATACCTGAGGGATGCATTAGTCCCGGTTATAGA
>QMRD01000134.1 GCA_003649225.1 Thermoprotei archaeon
TCGAAGAAGTATCCATCGAGCCTTCTGAAGGTCTGGTATTCCACTACCCTCACGTCCCTCAGCCTTAGGATGAACCTCACTGCGTGGCTGTTGGAGTACATCATGTCGTACACCGCACTTATCGGCAGGTTTAATAGCTTACATGAAGCCCTCCTGTTCACTATACACTTTATGGA
Source organism: Thermoprotei archaeon (assembly GCA_003649225.1). Taxonomy (GTDB): domain Archaea; phylum Thermoproteota; class Thermoprotei; order Thermofilales; family B9-G17; genus B9-G17. The sequence goes on from QMRD01000134.1 coordinate 177, forward strand.
TCCTGAGCCGTCGTCGAGGATGAAGCTCAGCCTCAGGTCGTACACGTACCCCCTGTGGCCTGCCCCACAACTACCGTAAATGATCCTTCCGCATACGGCGCATCTCTTAACTACCGCCCCTAGAACACGCTTTATCCTGCCCTTGACAACCACGCTCTTCATCGGCTCCTTAAGGTCTGATATGCTCGTCCTCCAGATGTATTTATCAAGGGTCTCATCTAGGACGGTAACTCTACTTCCCTCGCCTAAAACCATCATTTTCCTACCGTTTACATTCACCACGTAAGCCCCCTCAACCTCAACTATCGAATTCCGGATTAGGGGGAGCTTAAGGTTGTAGCATATGAAGGGAATCCTGCCAGTCTCATCCTCGAAGACCCCAGTGTACGCTGTCCGCCTGCCGAGTTCATCGTATCCATGGCTTACCCTACAGCTTGCGATCCTAACAGTAGCCCTTACGTATTCGCCCGTTTTCACCTCAGCAAGCTTTCTGTATACCAGCTTTTTACTCTGAAGTCTTTTTCCCGATAGTTTCTGCATTATAAGTCCTCGATGCCGTTCTCAGTTATAGAGAAAACTACCTCCATCTCAGGCATGCAGGGTGAATCTATGACCTTAGCGATCCTCTTATTCTTGCTCTTCCTTATCCATATCCTATACGTACATCCGTGGGCTACGACGTTACCTCCCGCTGGCTTCAGCGGGTTCCCAAAGAATACGTCAGGGCTTGAAACGACCTGGTTCGTAACGACTACGGCGACCTTATGTAGCATTGCAAGCTTAAGCAGGTCGTGGACGTGGCTGTTAAGTAGCTGTTGCCTCATTGCCAGGTTCTCTCTTCCAGGGTACTCGGATCTGAAGTGGCTTATGAGTGAATCGACTATCACGAGCTTAACGTTCTCCTTTTTAACTATACTAAAAAGATTTCTAACCATCAGTATCTGGTGGTCGGTGTTGTACACGCGGCCATACAGTATGTTGTCGAGGGCTCTATCAGGATCCAACCCCCTATATTTCGCTATCTGAACGATCCTCTCCGGCCTGAAGGTGCCCTCCGTATCCAAGTATATGGCTTTAGCCTCGAGACCGCCCAGCTCCCTCGGTAGCTGAACCATGACAGATAGTTGATGGCATATCTGGGTTTTGCCGGCTCCATACTCTCCTATGAACTCTGTTATGGATCCTGTCTCTATCCCGCCTAGAAGCAGGTTGTCCAGAGCCTTGCATCCAGTGGATATCTTCTCCATGCTCTTCCTCATCTCGTAGTACTCCTTGGCGGTCATGAGCTCATCACCTATCCCCATATCCTCCCTTATCCTCTCCGCTATGAGCTCAACCTTATCGACTGGTATCCCGGTCTCCCTAGATATCTGCCATGCAGGAGTGACTGCAATGAGCTCCGGGCTGTAGCCGTACTCTATCAGCTTATTTATCGTTATAGGTCCAACACCCCTTATCTTTAGGGATTTTAAATCCTCCATCTACTCCCCCGATTAGACGGGCTCGAGAAATAGTATATATATGTTGTAGACCAGTTGTGGGGAGGGGGAGGGGGGTGGCTGAAAACAAAATTTTAATAATCAACGATAAATCCAGTATGTTTTCAGTTAAAGTATTACATTTTTTCTCACTTATACACGTTTTAAATTCAATTTATTGTTTAATTGAAGTTAATGAGGGATAGATACATTAACTAGCAGGCTAAACTATATCTAGAAATGAGGATATTTAGGGATCCTGAGAAGCTAAACCCGAATTACATACCCGAAAAACTACCGCATAGAGAGAAGAACATAAATGAGCTAGTCTCCTTCTTCCATCCCGGGCTGAGCACCGTCTCGGTTCAGGTAATAGGTCCAGCCGGCGTGGGGAAGACGAGCGTATCGATTAGCGCGGGCAGGCTCCTGAAAAGGAGGGGTCTGAAGACCCTCTACGTAAACTTGAAGATAATGTCCAGCAAGCTAATGGTATATAATTCGCTGATAGAACAATTGCTTAGCGGAGCATCAACCCGTAGCATGAGGCCGGAGGAGCTCTACGTTAAGTTCCTTAAAATAGCTGAGAAGACCGGGGGCAGGTACCTAATAATACTTGATGAAGTATCGTATTTCATACAGACCACGGGGGATACAAGCATAGTATACGAGCTTACAAGGATCAACGAGCTGAGTCCCTTCACTGGCTACGACAACATAGCTGGAATAATATTCATAGCAAGAGACTACGGCTGGAGGAAGATGCTGGACTCAAGCGAGAGGAGTAGCCTCGGAAACCTAATAGTCAAGCTGGATAAATACAGCGTGGAACAGCTTGTCGATATAATACACTATAGGGCAAGCCAGGCGTTCAAAAGAGGCGTCATGCCGCTGGACGTAATAGAGTATATAGCCGAGCTGACGTACAACGAGGCCAACTCCGATGTAAGGTACGCGCTTGACTTGTTGCTGTACGCCGGAACGCTGGCCGAGAACAGGGGCGACAGCAGGGTAACCCTAGACCACGTTAGGGAGGTAGTCTCGAAGCTAAGCCCCTACGTTTCCCGAGAGGATATAATAAACCTGACTAAATCGGAGAAGTTAGCGTTGCTTGCGCTTGCGTATGCTTTAAAGGGTAGCAGTGAAGGCTACGTTAGTTTCACAGATGTAGTCGAAATGTACGAGGACGTATGTAGGGAATTCAGGGTATACAACTGCAATATTAAGAAACTAGAGAGGGCTCTACAGAACCTAATAAGCAAGGCCATCGTGGTTACTTCCGGTCTGAGGCTCACCGTAAACGTACCAACCGATAAGCTCATAGGATTCGTCGAGAACCTTATCGACCAGATTTCACAGCAGATTTAATGCAGTTTTGCGGCCCCAAAACTGCAATTCAAGGCTAAAAACGTTATTAAAAAGAGAATAAAAACATCAAGATTTCTGTATAAACTGCCTCTTATACATTCTAATAACGTGAAAAATGAACCCTACTCCTCGGATAATATCTTGTCAGCCTGAATAAGGAGATCGGCTACTTTAATGCCCTTTTCAGTAAGCCTAATAATCCTCATATTTTTGTATCTATATTCTTCAACTAGACCGAACCTAAACAGCTGGGCTAAAGCGTTATATGCTGCGGCACTTCCCATTCTAAGCTCGTTTTTTATTTGAGTTAGCTTAGCTTCCCTTTTATTGTGTAGTAGAAGGAGTATCCTGATGCCTCTTTCTCCAATGTTTTCTATCATATGTCCATTATAAGCATATACACTTATATTTGTTAGTTTACTTTTATCCATTTTGTACACCATATTAAATTGTACATAAATCTTATATATCTATTTGTCCATTATGGACAAATAGATAATATGAAGAGGAAGCTGACGATATACGTTGACGAGGAACTGGACTTCGAGGTTAGGAGAATAATAATGAATATGGGGAATATTGGCGTCAAGAACATAAGCGACTTTTACGAGCTTGCAGCGAGGTTGTTGATTAGAGTGATTGAAGTTAGGGAGCAGGAGAATTCATCTATTGTAGTGCACCCTAACTTTTAATACTTGGAGATGTATCTTACGCCTTTGAAGAA
>QMRD01000135.1 GCA_003649225.1 Thermoprotei archaeon
ACATCCGAGTCCAGGTAGTAGTAGGTTCTCCTAACGCTACCGTACATGGAATAGCCGGATATCGCCTCCAATCCTCCTACGGTATCTATGGCGTTTGCTGCTCCACAGGGTCCGTGCGGCTCACTCGTCCCCACTATTGCTGTAGCGTTAAGGTATCCGTCGGATACAAAGCCATAATAGGTATGATTTAGGTGTTCAGGATACTCGAATAGTAACAGCAGTATATCCTTCTCATACGCGCCTGCTACCTCTTCCCAGCCTACAATAGCTATCTTATCCTCCACGGGTATGCATACAGCTCTACCGTATTCATCCATGCTTGAGTTCCCCCATCTATAGGCGTATACAATATTGAAGTCTAGGGAGCACTTGAGGAGGAGTATATCAGTGCTATAGGTATCTGAACTACTTCCCGCAATGTAGAGGTATCCATCCGTGCTCAAGAATATATCTCGAGCAGTCTCATCTACTGAATCGTCTCCCCACGTTATGTTTAATAGCAGGTTTCCATCGGCATCAAACTTAAGCATGCGTAAGTCGTAGTTGCCTCCGTCATAGCTATATCCCGTTACGTATATATAGTCGCCTTTAACTAGGAGGCTTGTCCCTCTATCCTCTTCAGATATTCCCCAGAATTTCTCCCATATAATACCGCCAGTTGAGTTAAGCTTAGCCAGGAAAGCACGTATCTTACCGCTCACTGCATCGCCGAGTTCTCCCGTCACATAGATATAGCTGCCATTGACGACTATTTTACTTCCACGTATGAAGCCGAAAACATTATGGTGAAAGACTGCCCATTCGAGACCTCCATCCGCATTAAACTTGCATACCAGCAGGTTACAGGTATATAGGTCGTTATCGCTGGAGAAACCCGTTGTAAATATGTAGCTACCGTTAATGGCTATATCGAGGAGGCAGTCACTATCGTTGAAGTCTAGCGTCTTATACCAGACCATAGAACCCTCATCCACATACTTTAGCAACAGTATATCGAATACCTGGCTTCCCTCAGCTCCCGTATAGCCGGCAACGTATATATAGCTTGAATTAACAGCTATCCCTCTCCCGAAGTCGTCTGCCCCTGAAGCGTATGTAGTGTTCCATATAATGTTTCCATCGGAATCATACTTGAGTATAGGGATATCCCAGCACGTGATCGGGTCGGAGCTGCAGCCCGTAATATAAATATAGCCATTACTACAGGTAGCGTCGTAACCCTTATTTACACCATCCTCATAGCGGTACCAAGCTACGCTTACAGGCTCCTTAAACTTAGCTAGAAATGCACCTGATGTAGAGCTACCCTCAGCATACGTGTGTCCCCATCCGGTGGCATATACACTATTACCTGAGCAGACTAAGTCGTTGCCCCAATCTACGAAATTACACGCATGACCCCATGTTCTATTAGTGCATAGATGCCCGAGCATATCATATACTAGCAGCACGAGGTCGTAGTCGTATGATCCGGGCTTATAGCTATTCGATACACCGATGACGTATATGTAGGATCCTCTGCAACATATTCCCTGACCCAAATCCGTCGTATCACTTGATGCATACTCTCCTCTACCCCAGCTTGAACTCCAGACCTCATTTCCATCCTTAGTGTACATTCCAGTAAATATATTATCGTTCCCATGCGATGTTTCAATCCTACCCGTTACGACTATCGTGTCATCATACCCCTCTGCACTAGGAGCGGCTATATCGTATAGGCTGGCTCCAGATAACGACGTCTCCCATATTTTAGATCCGTCGCTTTTACTATATTTTAGAATCAGATTGGCACCACATACGTATACGTAGTCTTCGTCTAGAACTATTCCCTCCCCACTCATCGATGCGTCGGCTCTGGTGGTGTTCCATACAACCTCACCGTTTTCATTAAACTTCATAATTAGAATACCTTTATTCGAGAAGCTCTTCGTATATCCTGTAACGTATATGCCGCTTTCGTCGACGGCTAAATCCCTACCCTCCTCATCATCCGCTCCGCCCCACGTTACACTCCATATAAGGTTTCCGGATTCATTGAACTTGAGCAAAACTAGATCTCTTCCTCCTTCTCCATAGCTCTCGGTATACCCGACAACATAGATGTAGCCCTCATTCACAGCAACTCCTAATGCTTCATCTACATCCTCGCCGCCCCATGATACGTCCCATATTAGGTTCCCATATATATCGTACTTTAGAAGCAGTATGTCATTATTGCTGTAATTAATACCTGCTATGTATATGTATGCGCCGTTGATCGCTATAGCGTTTCCAGCACTAGTATGTGGATAATACTCTATCCACTCCATGAGAAATGGGGCTGGCTTAGGCCATGCATTAAATTTCTCGGTACACTGAAGAAGTATTACCAGTAATGTCATTATAGTAATAATTTCGAGAAATTTTATCTTTTTCATGATTACACCAATTATATATCTGTATTTATACATATAAGTATTATTGCTAATAAAGTTTCATTATTTTTAATCGTAATTATATACGTTTAAAAAGGATTTAGAACTTTACTATTGAAATTAAACTATTGACATATTTAGGGATAAAATTTCGATAATATTCTACTGTAGTTTTGGCTTGATCTTCTCATGTTATAAGCTATTTGTTTAACTTTTTTAGCTACCTCCACGGCTGATGATGCGAATATGTAGGTTACTGGTTCTATTCCGCTACCGCCTAAGTCTATTATAGCGCTGTTTACATCTATGCTCTTGAGCGATTTTATGTAGTCGGATATGTTCTTAAATAGCTGGCGGTTCATGTATAGTAGACGATAGCCTAGCTTCCTTAGACACACCTCTATCCCTCTGCTATACTTTATACATGTGCAACTATTGATTTCGGGGTTTATTCTCCGTGCTTCTAATAGTACTGTAGCGAGATGCTTTGAAGCCCCGAACTCAGGGGGCGATATTATCGAGGCTCTACCCTTTACAACTGTTATTCTGCCTGGGAAACCTGCCACATCCTCTATTTTATCGGCGTTTCTTACGCACATTACAATGTTTGTTCTTACCTCGGGTATTATTTCATTGAATCCGTCGATTGATGATAGTATGTTGTATGCTTCCATTAAATTTCCGAGTATTTTTGCCCGTTCTACAGCCGCCTCCTCTAGGCCGAGCATTATATTCCTACATGCATTGCATTCTTTTAGGAAGCTGTAGGTTCTTCTATGTAGTGAACATACTACTCCACCCATTCTCTCGAGCATGCATGCTCTGCATATTAGTTCGATTAGATTGTTTTTAGCCTCCCCTTCGATTATACGCTTAACTGCTTCATCGGCTATTCTATTCATTAACTCTATTTCTCTGATGGGCGACTCTTTAAGTATTTTCCTATATTTTAACACGGACGTCTTGGAGATTTTCAGTATTCTTGAGACTTGAGTTGGCGTGTATCCGTACTCCTCTATTAGCTGCTTAGCTATTCTAGCCCTAATATATGGGAGTATTATTCTAACTACTAGTTCGCATGGAGGCCTCAAGACTACACCTTGACTTCAGCCCTGTAAATATAGTCTTACCTCTAGGTTTTAAAGCTTAAGTATGAAATAGTTTTAAAGATATTCGAACATAATATTATTAGGGAAAAATAGGTATGGTTAGAGATACATGAAAAGAAGGTATATAATTAGTTTACTTTTTATTGCGCTTTTTCTCAATAGCTATGCCTCAGCCTATATCTACATGGATTTTATAGAGGATCCCGATAA
>QMRD01000136.1 GCA_003649225.1 Thermoprotei archaeon
GGTGCATGCTGTGCCGAAGATGACTCTGAGTAGGAGTCTTGGAACGTATTTTGCGACGATGTAGGCTCCGATGCTTACTCCGAGGCAGGCTGCTATAGCCGATACGATAAGCCCCTTCTTGTAGACGTATTTGTTTCTGAAGTGTACTATTACGCCAGGCAGCGTCGTTAGGGCGATTATAGCCTGATTTATACAGTAGGCTGTCTTTATCGGTACATTGAAGAGGTATATCAGCATCGGTATTCTCAGGAAGCAGCCGCCCACTCCTAGCCATGTTGCCATAAATCCTGGAATTAATGCTGTTAGGATCACGTAGAGCCAATATAATAGGAGATCCATGAAATCACCATTTGAAAAATTTTTCAAATGATAATATTTAAGGTTTTCGTTACAATAAAAGTCTCGGTGAATGTATGAGGGTAATCGAGATACTACGGGAAATTAACATGCCTCAGGACGTTATCGAATACTATAGGGCGGAGGGCAGATTGAATGAGGTAGTTAAGATCCCTGAGGATGAGGAGATAAGGGAAATTGTGGAGGCCTTTAAGTGTCTCTCGAATCCGATAAGGCTTAAATTAATATTGTTGTTGAGTAAGCCGCACTGCGTATGTGTATTGGCTAGGCTGTCTGGATATGATGTAACGTTAATATCTCATCATCTTGCAAAATTAAAGAAATGTAACCTCGTCAAGGCTAAACCTGTAGCAAGAGCGAGAATATATGTGAGAAATGAGGAGTTTTTGAGGGAGCTTTTTACGAAGCTAATGGTTTTCTTCAACGTGAAAATTAGTGCTACCTAGGAGCGTTAAAGCCCTATTTTCTACGTTTCCTATGCTTCATTTTCGCGTAGCCTATGATTTTTCCAAATAGTTTTGATATTTTTGGTATTGTCGGTAGGTAGCCTACGTCTTCAGCAGCTGCTGTCAGCATTATGGTTTCATCGAAGATATGTATCTCCGTGTAGTCTGCATCGTATGACTCTAGATGTTCGTCTATGTCCTCCGAATACTTTATCCTCGCTTCCTCTAGTTCATCCTTCATTTTCTCGTATAGCTCCTCATCTATGTGACCTACTGCGATTAAGTTTGCGTATCCTATTAACCCCTTCATGTTTACGCCAAATGATGACACCCTCAGTTTCGAGTTTTTACATTGTTCGAAGTTTAATATTATCTCGTTTTTCTCTATATCTATGGTCATATCATTTAGGATATAGTGGCCCTTACATTCAAGTACCTCTAGCACCTTTCCTACGAGACCTTGATATAGGAAATAGTATCCTTCTATAGCTTCCAGCAATGCCAGTAACAGCCTCTCCTTTCTCGGTACATATTTATGGTTTTTCATTAGGCTTGTTAGAAAGTGTTTATCATAACGGAACGCCTCAATCAATGATTGTATTGTTTCCTCCCACCTGTAGCCTGTTTCCATGTAGAAGTCCTCTAAAGCCTCTATCTGTCTCTTAGTTAATTTTATCGATATTTTTGTCATGTATAAATAAGTTCCTGCTTTGCAAATTTTTATTTTTCTATACTCATTTTACAAAACGTAGTTTAATTACCGCTTCCATCGGGAGAATTTCTTAGGAAAGAATATATTTTCTTTTATGATAGTACATTTTGATGCCTATTGTTAAGATTATGCCCAATTTTCAAGTTGTAATTCCCAAGGATGTTAGAGAGAAGCTTAATTTAAGGGTAGGCGACCTACTCAGGGTAGAGATTGAAGATGATAAAATAGTTTTAATTCCGATGGTCAGGCGTAAAGGTGATCCGGTAAAGGAGTTGCTTAGTCTCATAAGGGAGCCACTGGATATTGATGCTGTAAGGCTTATCGAGAAATCCTGGAATGAAGATTAAAATCTACGTTAATACAAACATTTAATAGTGCGGGAAAATATGGGAGAAATTCTACAGGAGTTTTTACGTGACATACCTCTACGTAACTAAGCCGTAGATTTTCTCTTTCCACCTGAGTAATCTAAGTATACTATGAGTATATCCGATGCCTCTCCTCAGCTTACGGGTTTTTATAATTACTTCAATATTTGATTTAATTTTTCCTGTGTTAGCTTATTTATTGCGAATGCTACGAATACGTCCTTTGGCCTAGGCTTAGGCTCCTTAAATATCCTCTCTACCTTGAACTTTATCTTTAGCGGCCATAGGCATCTTCCTTCCTCCTTCTCTCTGGGCCATAGGGGTGTTTCATCCCTATATTTCTCGACTACTCTACCGTATCCAAGTATACCCTTCTTGCCCGTTGCGTAGAATACTACTACGTCTCCCTCCCGGATTTTATTCCATAGTCCCTTGGCTTTTTCACTTACTCCCCATATACCTTTCTCTAATGCTATTTCCCAGTTTTCGGGTGTTCCGCTTAGGAGCCAGTACTGCATCCTCCCACGTTGTTCATATAGTTTTTATCCTTTTATTTTTGGTGTTTGAAAACGTTTTATAGTAACTATGCCTCTATTTTATCTATGCACGATATCCTGCTTTGGCATCTCGATGTACCTGAGGAACGTAGTTTCCTCGAGTCCATGTACATTATAATGCTAATCCGTTTGGCTGAAGAGAAGCTTAACGTTAAGTATCGTAGGATTTTGGATGTCGCCTGTGGTGTAGGCCGGCATCACAGGTATCTTAGGGACGCTGGCTTCAACGTCTATGGTATTGATGTTAATCGTAGTTTAATTGAGGAGGCTAGGAGGAGGAATCCTGGGTTTGAGGAGTGCTATGAGGTTGCCGATATGAGGGAGCTTAAATATAGGGGCGAGTTCGACGTGGTCTTGAACTGGTATACATCCTTCGGCTATTTTAGCGATGAGGAGAATAGGCTGGTCTTAAGGAACTTTTATGAGGCCTTGAAGCCAGGTGGCTTGCTTATAATGGATCTCCCGGCCCGCTGGCACGAGTCCGCTAGTCTCATTGAACACGGCGAGGATTTAGTTGAGGTGATTACAAATAAGAGGATTGACGACTATGTTTTCGATTATTGTGGTAGGCTTTATAGGAGGAGGGGTAATGATCTCGTTTATCTAGGTGAGTTGAGGCTTAGGTTGACGGTTTATCCGCCAGCTGTTCTTAAGGATATGCTGGAGGAGGCTGGCTTCAAGCTTCTCTATGCGTTTTTAAACTATAGTGTTGTTCCAGTTAGAAGCTTTAGGCCCGAGGAGATACTGGAGAGGAACGTTAGAAGAATTGCCTGGCTGGCCCATAAGTGAGGTTAAAATACGTCTTCAGCATACTAATATATAGGGATTATTCTATGCCCACGCTGGAGGACGTTAAGGTTTTAGGCGGTATAGGAGCTTTATGTTCATTGATATCGTTTGTTCCATACGTTGGATGGCTGATATCGATTGCAGGCTTTATTCTAGTGCTTATAGCTATCAAGTATCTCTCAGATATATTCCACGAGCCCCAGATCTTTACAAACCTTATCATTGCAATAGCCGCGTATATAGTGGGTATAATACTCTTCTTCGTAATCATTGTTGGATCACTATTAAGCTTTATAGCATCTCTGCCTCATGAAAACAGTCCTAGCCTTGCTCCACTCCTAGGGATTATCGTTGCATTCTTAGCATTCTGGGCGGCATGTATCGTTGGAGGAGTATATATTAACCGCGCCTATGGTAGGATGGCGGAGGTAACTGGTGTTGAATTGTTTAGAACCACGGGTCTAGTCTATCTGATAGGCTCTATCCTAGTGATAATCCTA
>QMRD01000137.1 GCA_003649225.1 Thermoprotei archaeon
AGCTTAGGCAGGAGTTTAATAAGCTTTATGAAGAGCAGGTTAAGCTTAGGGAGGAGCAGGTTAAGCTTAGGCAGGAGTTTAATTAGTTGAGGAAGGAGCAGATTAGGCTTAGGGAGGACTTTAATAAGATGATGGAGATAGATGGTAGGCTGGATTGTCGGCTTAGGAGGGTTGAGCGTACTCTTGAGAAGAGGAAGGTGGATATTGAGGAGGAGGCAAGGTCTATTAGTTAGTATAGGCTTAAGGAGCTTGGAGTGGAAATGGATATAGTGAGGCTTATGCTTCCGGATCTGGAAATAAACATTTATGGTGTTGCTGGAGACCTATGTATAGTTGGTGAGGCCAGCGTAAGGGCGGGTTACAGAGTTATGGAAAAGCTTATGAAGAATTTAAGATATCTAAGGAATCGCTACCCCGATAAGCTGAGGAGAATAGTTGTCCTCATCATCTATACGTCTCTTGCTATGCCTGATCTAGTTGAGGAGGCTAAGAAGAGGGATATCTGGGTTCTGAAAGCTACTGGAGACATCGTTAGACCTAAACTATTGGATAAGATTAAAACCCTAGCTTAGAAGCATAACTATTTGATATTAACTGTCACGGCATTTTACTCCTTATATAGTTTTAGCAACGGCTGCTATACTAGCTTCGCTCTGATAGGTAATATTTCCGCTATATCCCCTGAAGCCTTCGCCCATTATCGGTTCAAGTCGTTGTCGATATCAATGGATCAAGAATTCTCTCACTTTACTGTGCCGTAATTCTTCTCAGATTTTCATAGATATGTTGGTAATCCCTTTCGGTAGAAAATTTTGCAATAAAGTTTTCTTCGTAAATTCAGCGTTAAGTGAAATTAAGGTATTCTCATGTATGCCTGTTAATAATCTCTTAGGTATCGCTATCTTCGTCTACTGGAGCCTATGGTATATTGTTTAATCCGATCGTTCTGACTAGATTTTTTGCCTTAGCTTTCAGCTTATCGTCTTCGGTTACAAGTATCAGGCCCTTTTCTCTTGCCAGAACTATGTAGGAGGCATCGTAGGCTGATATCTTTAGCTTGTTGGCGAGGGCTAATATCGCTCTCTCATAGGGATGCGGGCTTAATATATTCATGTATTCTATGGCTTTCGTGAAAATTTCCACTAATTTAAGGGCTTCGCCGAGGCTTAAAGTGCCTATTAGGGAGGCTTCCCTCCATAATGCATTAGCTACCTCGTAGATTGCAAGCCATTGAGTATAATTATTGTATAGTATCTCCAGCTTCTTAAGTTTAAGGGCATATACTAGTGAGGAAGCATCGAAAAGCAAATTTCCAAGCATCTTATCTACCTAGCTTCTCTATCCTCCCGAATGGCCTCTACGATTCTGTTAATATCGATCTTCTCCAGCACATCGTCCAGCTCATCTAGCTTTTTCCTCAATTCCTCAAGCTTACGTCTCCTAACCTCCTCCTCCAGTGCGCGTCTAAGTACTTCTGATATCTTTATCCCGAGCCGCTCAGCCTCCTCCTTAAGCTCCCTCCTAACCTTAGTAGAGATCGTCACATACTTACCCATAGTAATCCATAAATGTAGTAACATTGGAAGTAAATAAGGTTTACCTTGTGATACATAAATCTCTCAAGGAACAATAGAATTAATAAGTAAATTCTAAATCAAGCCGCCTTTAGAATCTAAAAAGGTTAGATAAATTGCTTTAAATGACTAAGCTTTCAATAACTAACTATAGAGGAAGAAGCGATCAGATATATTTGGGGACAAAATAGCCTACATGAGAGAAATAGAGGAAGGAGTTTATGAAGCCTATATAAACACCAGATTAAGTAGCAATTTTACAAAGTATTATAATTTTTAATATTTATTTAGTTAACCTATTTAAATACTTTAACTTTATGTAGTATAAAATAATTATTATTTAATATAAAGATTATTAATGTTTGGGATATTCTAATAGACCATGAACTTTAAGTCACTTATATATAATCGTGCAATGATCTTCACAGCAATTTCCATATTAATATATCTATTAACAACCATATCAATAGTCTTTGCTCAGAAGCCACTATGGTTTAGGAGTACTCCAGATATACCCTATATTATGAGGTGGAGCGACGGTTTGCTTGCTGTCGGTACTAGGGCTGGTCATGTTCTGGTCTACGATAAGCTTGGAAACCTTATGTGGGAGTTTAGAACTGGAGACTGGGTGTGGAGACTCGACTGGAGTAGGGATAACCTATTAGCTGTGGGTAGCCGTGACAATTATGTATATGTTTTCGATTCAAATGGTAATCTTAAATGGAAATATGAGACAGGAGATGAAGTATGGAGTGTCGCATGGAGCAGTAGTAATCTCTTGGCTGTTGGAAGTGCCGACGGCTTCGTATATGTCTTTGATTCCTATGGAAATTTAAAGTGGAAATATTGTGTAATATATACCGCTTGGACTCTCGACTGGAGCAACAATAACCTTTTAGCAGTTGGAACATACGGCGATGTATATGTATTCGATGAAACAGGTGATCTAAGGTGGAAGTTTGGAGTAGGGGACTGGGCACTATGTTTAGATTGGAGTAAAGACAACCTACTAGCTGTAGGCGCTTGGAACGGTTTTGTATATCTTCTCGATCAAAACGGTGAGATGAAGTGGCGCTTCCTGACGGGACTCGATATCTGGTTCATCGACTGGACCGATGATGGAAAGTTAATTGCCGCTGGAAGCGACGACGGCTACGTATATACTCTAGATGTTGATGGCAACCTTAAATGGATGTATAGAGCTGGCTACTTAATAAACTATATCGAGTGGAGCCATGACAATAAGCTCGCAGTAGTAGGATTCAGCAAGACACTATATGTACTCAACGAAGACGGGACACGTGACTGGAGCTATCTCATTGGGGAGGTAATATGGTGCGTAAGCTGGAGCGACGACAACATACTAGCATGCGGCGGAGATGGAGTATATGTTTTCGCTTCCCTACTTAGAATGAAACAGCCCTTCGAGGGATTCTACTACTATATTAATGGGAGAAAATACCTAGAAAATGAGGTTGTCTTATCCCCCGGCAAATATAACATTACTGTTGAAGAGTACTATATACTTGGCTATATGAGATATAAGTTCACAAAATGGAGTGATGGATGCACAAAGAGGAGTAGAACAGTAGATATATTTGGAAACGTTACTTTAGAACCATTATTTATTAAACAATACTATATTCTAGTAACATCACCATATAGTAAAGTCAGTGGAAGCGGCTGGTATGATGAAGGAAGTACAGCTGAAATAAAGATTCAGGATACATCGATAGACTACAATAATGGTACGAGGGTAATATTCGATAAATGGAGTAATGGTTTAACTGCCCCCACAATATATATAACAGTAACGGAGCATACAGCCATTACAGCATTGTGGAGGAAACAATACTTTATAGAAGTATCTTCAAAATTCGGCGAAGTATCAGGAGGCGGCTGGTACGACGAAGGAAGTATTGTAACAATATCTGTTTCCACAGCACAGATATGGGGTATCCCATATAACTATGTATTCGATGGATGGTACAGTAATGGTCAATTAATTTCAAAATCGCAAATGTTTACGATAGTAGCTAATAAGCCAATGAAAGTAGAGGCTGTATGGAGGCAGGAGATAAATATTGTAATGATAGCAGCGGTTGCTGTGCCTATAATAATATTACTACTGGTAATGTTATTAAA
>QMRD01000138.1 GCA_003649225.1 Thermoprotei archaeon
AGCTTTATGCTAGTGGAACTTAGCAAGAATTTGAGGAAAGCTATAGATAGGTTAAGAGGTGCAATTTTTATTGATGAAAGAACAATTAAAGAAGTTATAAGGGATATACAGCGAGCCCTACTTCTTGCCGATGTAGACGTGGAGCTCGTACTTGAACTTTCTAAAAGAATAGAGAGGAGGTTAAAAAAGGAAGAGCCTCCGCCAGGCTTCACTAGGAGAGACTTAGCGTTAAAAATAGTGTACGAGGAGCTAGTAAGGATACTTGGAGGCGAGAGAAGAGCTGAACTGACAATTAAGGGTAAGAAACCTTACATTATTCTTCTCGTCGGTATACAGGGATCCGGCAAAACTACGACGGCAGCCAAGCTAGCATACTACCTCAAAAAGAAAGGATATAATCCCGCATTAGTATGTGCTGATAACTTTAGACCAGGAGCTTATGATCAATTAAAGCAGCTAGCCGAACAAATAAATGTACCGTTCTTTGGAGAGAAAAACACAAGTATCTCGGCTATAGATCTGGCTATTAAGGGCGTAAAACACTTTTCTTCCGACGATAATGTTGATGTAATAATAATCGATACTGCAGGAAGACATAAAAATGAAAAGGAACTTCTGCTTGAGATGAAGAGTATAGTTAAATCCGTTTCTCCGGATGAAGTAATACTGGTAATAGATGGAACTATGGGTAAGTCTGCTAAGAGTCAAGCTAAAGCTTTCCACGAAGTTTCTCCAATAGGTTCAATAATAGTTACTAAGTTAGATGGCTCCGCTAAGGGCGGAGGCGCATTAACTGCAGTAGTAGCCACAGGAGCACAGATAAAGTTCATTGGAACAGGAGAGAAGATAGATGAATTCGAGGTATTTGATCCTCCAGCTTTCGTTAATAGACTGTTAGGATTCGGAGATTTAAAGGCTGTTATTGAAAGATTCAAGGCTTATGAAGTATTAAGTCAAAGGAGAATGGAGGCATTAAGAAAGGGTAAGATCACGCTTTACGATTTAATGGAGCAGCTAGAGAGCATAAGAAGAATGGGACCTCTACGTAAGCTTCTCGATCTTCTTCCTTCCCCGATGTTAGGGAAGCTTCCTGCGGATATCGACGTAGCCAGCGAAGAGAAAATAGATAAGTGGATAGCAGCGTTAAAGTCGATGACTAAAGAGGAGCTTTTAAATCCTCAAATAATAGATAGGTCAAGGATTCAGAGAATAGCAAGAGGCGCTGGAGTTTCAACCAAGGATGTAAGGGATCTCCTTAAGGCATATTATGGCTTGAAAAAAATTATGCGTAAAATAGCGAGAGATAGAAAATACAGGCACTTAAAGTTATAATCCCCTTTTAAGCTAGCTTTCTTTACAGAAGCCTACGATTAACATTTCCTCATACGGCTAGAAAAATTAATATACTCTAACGGAGAAAAGTAGTATGTAATAACCTCAAGGGAACAGAATGAGCGAGGAACTAGATATTATTAGGGGTATTCCGGAAGAAATACTAAAGTACGAAGAAATATACAAGGAGCAACAAGTTATAAGAGTTAGACTGGAGAGAAGACATAGAAGAAGAGATGTAACTATAATAGACGGAATAGATGAGAAAAGTGTGGACCTCAAAAAGTTGGCTACTGAACTGAAATCGAGATTTGCATGCGGAGGAACAGCTAAGAACGGAAGAATAGAACTACAAGGTGACCACAGGAGCAAGGTGAAGAAAGTACTAGTTGAGCTAGGTTTCTCTCCTGATAATATAATAATTGAATGAAAGGAGCCACCTAAGGAATAAATTGAATTTTATTTTAGAAGCCTATTTTCTGGAATTCCTGATGAGCCATAAGCCCCTAATTCTTTCTACGCCACCTATAGCTTCGATGTACTCTGCCACTTCCTTAGGCACTAGGCTTCTCCATGCCTTCTTCATGGCTATTAATTCCCTTATTTTCGTAGCTGAATATTTCTCTCTTTCAAAATAGGGTATCGGTCTAACAGGAATTCCGGCATCTTCAAACAGCATTATTGAGAGTGGGTCATTTGTATAAACTACATCAAATCTTGGAGAGTACATCCTGACCTGAGAAACCCATAATGAATGTCTAGAATCTGTGTCAGGTATTGCGCAAATAATGCATCTGTCAAGTAAACCTCGAGACTTTAATACTCTCCATATCATCTCTAGTCTTTCTCCTAAGGTAAACGGGTTTCTAAAAGTATAAGAATACTGAGCACTGCCTATACCTATTATAACGGTGTCATGCCTCTCAAGTATCCACTTAAGAGCATTTAAATGGCCTAAATGAAAGGGCTGAAATCTTCCCACATACAAGGCTTGCGACAATTTTATCCCCCTCCCTTTTTAGCACAAGGGAAAATTTAATATTTCTATACCGGTGTTTTATCGCCAACGGGGATGCAATATGCCTCTTGCCGTCGGAGATTTCATATTAATCGATTACACAGTTAAAATCAAAGATGAAAACAAAGTAATAGACACAACAATAGAGGATGAAGCAAAAAAGGCCGATATATATGATGAAAACAGAATTTATGGCCCAGAACTAATGGTTATAGGCGAGGGCTGGTTTCTGAAGGGACTAGAGGATGAGATACAGAAATTTGATGCAGGAACAGAGGCAACTATAGAATTACCTCCCGAAAAAGCATTCGGGAAAAGAGATCCTTCAAAAATTAGAACCATACCTGCAAGAGAACTATCTAGAAGAGGAATAATTCCTAGAATAAACTCTGAGGTTGAAATAGGTGGAAGAAAAGGTATCATAAAAAGCGTAGGTGGAGGACGAGTAGTAGTAGATTTTAATCATCCCCTTGCTGGAAAAACGCTAGTTTATGAAGTAAAGATCTTAAAGAAATTGGAGAAGCCCGAGGAAAAGGTAGCCGGATTAGTACATAGATGGATTAAAGGATTACCGTTAGATAAAATAAAGGTTCAAGTAGCTAAAACGAAGATTAAAATAATTCTGCCCGAGGACGTTTTGAGGTACTCCAATATAGGTCTGCTGAAAAGCGGAATTGCAAGAGATATATCGAAGTTCTTTAAGGAAATATCAACAGTAGAGTTTATTGAAAGAATAAAAATACGGAAAGAAGAGAAATCAAGTAAACCTACTCCCTAACCACTAAAACTTTTCTCAACCTATAACCTATCCGACACGTTATTTGTTCGTCATAAACTTTGATAATTCTGATTTTTTCGCCAGCAGAAAACCCCGGATGCCCACATAGCTTATGATATCTGCAAGATTTTTCTTTACATCTAACAGGGCTGTACCTAACTGTTACACCTTCGACAGCTATGTTTTCCTTAACTATTATTTCGGTCGGTCTTTCTATAACTTCGACAACTTTCATTTTAACCCCTAAATATGGGCATAAATGGGTCTTCCTTCTAACATTAACTACTTCATACACTATATTTTCTTTTAAATTACCAACACATATCCTATATAATTTGCATTTTTTACAGAAGGAACTAATTATTACTCTGTACCTGTGACCTATATAAGCCTGTTTTTCGGTCACTAATGTAACATATTTCTTCAGCTTTACCACCTTTTCTCAGGGATGAGCGTGAAGGGAGGCTAATAAAGTTAATATGCATGTGTTCTAAAGATTAACGGTGAAGCGGTGGGGTGAAATGACATATATCCCCACAGTACCATTCGTACCAACTCCTGAGAAGGTAATTAGAGAAATGCTAAA
>QMRD01000139.1 GCA_003649225.1 Thermoprotei archaeon
CTGGATTTAATCTGCCTCCTTTAAACTATTAACCAACTCCTCCAGATACTTCAGTCCATCCTCTAGCAGTCTCCTACCCTTATTCGTTATAGAGTAGTACTTCCTATTCCCAATAGTCTTTGAAACAACGTAGTTTGCCTTTTCAAGCTTCTTAAAAACAACATATGGCAGCACTAGTCCAGGGTCGAACCCGTGCTTCTCCCTAATTATATGAATTATCTCGTATGGATACCTATCCCTACTTTTAAGGTATGCTAGAATATATATCCAGAGGCACTCCACGCCAGTCTTCTTCTTAAGCCTCCTCAGCGGAGGCTCCTCCCTTAATGTCATGGTGTAATATTATAGAAAAGAATAAATATCGTTTATTATCTAATATACGTTAGAATCTAATGGCTGTTAGATAGTGGTCGGAATGATAAGGGTAGTTGTAATCGGTCAGGGGCAGGTTGCCTCAAACTTCGTTGTAGGTCTCGAGAGGCTGAAGAAGGGTGAGATAGAGCCGTACGGAGTTCCGCTGGCAGACATGGATTTAGGCTATAATTTTAACGATATTAAAATAGTGGGCTCCTACGATGTTGATGCTGGGAAGGTTGGTAGAAGCCTCTATGATGTAGCCAAAATGTACTTTAACGAGGAGATTATTCCAGAGGAACTTAAGGACATATATGTTAGGAAGGGTATCTCGTTGGGAAAGCTTCAGGACATGCCCTTCGATATCGTTTCATTGGATGAGAATAACGGAAGCCTAAGTGATGTAATTGATCTTCTCTATGAGGAGTGGTGTAGGCTTAAGCCAGACGTTGTAGTCGATTTAACGACCACGCAATACGGTATAGTTTTTAGAGACTTCAAGAAGCTTGAGGAGACGGTCCTCAAGAACAACAGGGAGCTCCTTACTCCAAGCCAGGTATACTGTTATTCCCTTATAAAATATGTTGAGAACGTTAGGAGCGCAGCTTACGTTAACTGTATTCCAGTTCCTATAGCTAATGACCCAGCTATAGTGGGTAAGATGATGGAGGCAGGTGGCCTCGTATTGGGGGATGATGGAGCTACAGGAGCTACACCACTCACCGCAGATATTCTTAGACATATGGCTGATAGAAATAGAAAGGTTCTATCTGTGGCACAGTTTAACATTGGCGGCAACCTAGATTTCCTAGCTCTCTTAAATAAGGAGAGGAATAGGGCTAAGGAGTTCACTAAATCAAGCATAGTCAAGGACATCTTAGGATACGATGCTCCACACTACATTAGGCCGACGGGATACCTTGAACCCCTCGGAGATAAGAAGTTCGTAGCAATGCACCTAATATACAAATCATTCAATGGCGCAGAGGACGAAATAATAGTAAACATGAGAATAAACGACAGCCCAGCACTAGCAGGCTATGTAGTGGATTTAGTAAGGCTAAGTAAGCTGGCACTAGATAACGAGATCTACGGCACAGTATATGAGATAAACGCCTTCTACATGAAAAGGCCGGGACCTCTGGGATCAAAGAGCATCTCAAAAATATTAGCAAGAAGACTCTTGGGAGAATGGGTCGGAAAAGCCGCAAGAAAGCCCGTTAAAGCATACGAGATTATTTAGGTTAATAGCTAGAAATTTGGCGATGCCTAAGTATAAGTAGTAGATGTGTAGTCTTAAGACATTTGACTTCTAATGTTTTGTGGAATAGGGTTTTCAAATATCAAGCCGTATTTTCTGCATAATTTTTCTATGTGTTTATCGTTTGAAACTATTATTGGAATCCTATTTTCAAGTGCAGTAGCTAAGAGTAGTGCATCACCTAATGGCACGTTTTCCTCTACAGCGATAGTGAATCCACCGCTCGACGGAGGGATTAGGTTTAAGCCTCTGGCTACCAGCTCTATTTTAGAGGCAACCTTAGATCTAGGCCTAACCCTATAATACCAATATAGGGTATTATAAGCCTCTAATAACACGGTATGGGTAACATATAACTCAATCTCCCCCACTAGTCCTTTCTCTATCAGAGGCTTAACATATGGTGAGGCTACGTGATTCTCAAGCAAACTATAGGATAAGATGTCAGCATCAAGCATCCTCATATCTTTAATCCTCCATACCTATGCTTACCCTTCTCAGCATCAAGGTATCTATACTTTTCATCCACATACAGCTTTATTTCTCTAAACTTCTTCAGAACATCTTCCCCAGAAGCCTTCTTTAAAATGATCATAGATCCCCTTCTTTCAATAATCAGCTCATCCTTAGGCTTAAGCCCCTCCCTAAACTCAACAGGTATAGTTATCCTCCATCTATCGTCGATACGAACTCTTTTACCCACTCCCCATCCCCATCCCACATATATACAATCAAGTATTTAAGTTTAAGCTAGGGAAAAGTTTAAGATTTTTCTTCATTAATTTAATACTGGAGTGATGAAACCACCCACGCATTGAGCGATGATAGGCTGGCCGGAGCTGAGCTTCTTTTACCGTTTAAATCTAGCCTCGCTTAGGAGTTTGTCAGCCTTAATACTATCAACTCCATGTTTAATAAGTAGGTTTCTGGCATAGTCTAGAAGCTCCCTTTCAATATCCTCTTCTAACGGCTCAACCTCGTGCCTGCGGTGGATTTCAAGTATCCTCTCCCTAGCCCGTGAGATGATGTCCTTTTTGCCGCCTCTAATCCACGCCTCTCTGCTCAGCCTATCGATGATATTGGATGGATGATATATGGTTTTCCTAAACCACTTTAAGGTATGTGTTTTTCTTAGGAAGTCTGCTTTGAAGCCAACTTCCCTAAGCACATCCACGGCCTCTGAATCCCTCTCAATATCTAGGAGTTCCCTAAACCTTAAAGCCATTGAACATATTTCAGCATCTATAACCAGTTTCTCCAGCGACTGTACGCTTTCATTCTCCATCATCCCCGGGCCACTTACAATATTTACTCCCTTGAGAACAGCTAGGAAGGCTCCGACACCCACCTCGAATCCAGCCTGATAATCTATTACCTTTGAATCCGATATAGCCATGTAGGCGTGGCATGGTAAACCGTAGTATTTAGCGATGTCCACGTAGGATAATGTTAAGGCTAACGCCTCAACGCCACATATGGATACAGTACCATATCTCATGTCAAACGAGCACGGTGAGCCTCCATATACGACTATCGAGCCCCTCCTGACGCACTGCGCTAAAACGAGCCCGGCTAGAAATTCAGCGTTATGTTGTACTAGGGAACCATATATGGTTACAGGTCCAGTTGAGCCGGGCGACGGCATAGGAATAATCTCCAGCGGAAGCCCTAGTTTGACATAATCTATAATGTTCTGAGACGTAATATAGCTCCACTTAAGGGGCGGCGAGGGGCAGACATCGAATACAGCTATCGGTTCATGTTTCATATCTTCTCCCTTGACGATGCTAAT
Source organism: Thermoprotei archaeon (assembly GCA_003649225.1). Taxonomy (GTDB): domain Archaea; phylum Thermoproteota; class Thermoprotei; order Thermofilales; family B9-G17; genus B9-G17. The sequence goes on from QMRD01000139.1 coordinate 3,408, forward strand.
CATCCTAGACATTTCATATACTCCCTTATCCGAGAATGCTCCCGTTATAATAGGCTTAGAGCTATTCATTAATACCACGAAAAGCCTCCATGAATCATAGATCTCGTTTGGGACATCGCTTGCAACAATGGCTGTCGACTGGAAAACCATACTATCCAGCGCATCAGCCGTAAAGACAAACTCCGCCAAATCTCTAGTTATCGGCTTTCTAATATCGTTTCTATCGTAGTCATATACGTATATTGCAGCTGAACCCGGATTAAAGTACGTATTATCATCTCCAACGGTAAAGCATC
>QMRD01000140.1 GCA_003649225.1 Thermoprotei archaeon
CCATGATAGCTTCTATCATATAGGGAAAAGAAATGTACTTTCCATTGAATGGTGTAGGCAGATATGCAGCATGATAGATGTCAAGTCGAAGTAGATGTTTCTCCACTTGAAAACATGTTAAAGATAATTAATTATCTTAAAAAACGTGAGCGCATCAAATTCTCTCAGCTAAAGGAACTCCTTAATAGTAGAGCCTATAGATACATGCTTTTCACTCACTTCTTATCTACGAGTGATATAGTTAAAGTCTTCTCTTACCTCCAAAAAGGTTCTCAGCCTAGGGAGGAGAAGCTTAAATGGCTTTATAATGAATTTAAGAACTGTATAAAAAATATTGATAAATACTACAAATTCGCAGAGACTTTAAAATCCGGAAAAGCCGAGGTTATTGAACAGGCATGTAATAGAGTTATGGGATACCTTCCCGGGAGCGCCGAAATAGAGGCTAAAGTCTATGTTTTAATAGGTGGATCAGATGCATACGGTGTAAACTTGCTGGATACCTCAGCCATTATCATGAACTCAACACACTTTCTAAACAATATAGATAAGTTTACAGCAGTACTTGCACATGAACTACACCACAAGGCTCTATGGAGGTCTAGGGAAGTATATTGGCGTCTAGATAGAATAGGCTTACCTCGCATAAAGTACGTTTACGATATTATATCTGAAGTAATTGGCGAGGGAGTAGCATCCATCGTAGCCGCTCCATACGTAATGTTCGAAAAATACAACCTCATAAAGGATAACATCAGAAGAGAGTATGAAGCCGTAGAGGAGGGGATAATCAATATCTACGAAAACTTCTCCGAGGAGAAGGCCGAGAGAATCTTTAGCCAGCTTTACAGCAATATCGGCCCAATATATATGGTCGGAATAGATATGGCCCTAAAAATCGAAAAACATCAAGGCAGAGAGAGCCTAATAGAATCGCTAGACGATCCTACAGCATACATATTCTTCGAAAAATACATGGAAGTAGCTAAAGAGCAGGAAAATGCATATATTTACTCAGAAAAATTAATGCAGGTAATAAGGAAAGTACGCGATACAGTGACCGAAATTTATTAGCATAAGCATTAAAGCTTAATGAGGATGTCTATAGTCAGCTTAAGATCGAGGCATCTTTAGGATTTATTTGAATATATGTTTTAAGCCTGTTATAAGGGGTTAAGCAAACTAAGATAAGTCTGGCTTTGATGGCAAAGTTTAAATAATTAACAGTTTATCTAAATTTTGATGCAAAAAATATTCAAATATCCGGCATCGTGCCTCCTTTACACTTATTTAATAGTATCTGTTCTAATGTTTATTGCAATCCAGTACTTTACCGAAACCTTTATCACACCAGCTGTTAAACTCTGGTTTTCTACAGCTATCTTCTGTACAACAGTGTATATTCTACCTAACCTACTAGGCCTAATTGAAGCATATATTTTCCATAAATATGGCTTCACCCGTAGAAAGCTATACTTAAGCCTAACATTAAAGCTCTCAACACTAATAATTATGCAGATAATCGGAGCACTACTTCTAAGAAAGCCAGTAACCGAATACATAACTCCTTCTCTAATACTGATGATAATTGCTGGCTTCCTATGGTCATGCCTCCACTACATCGAAACTACGCCATTTAGCAGGAAATTCTCCCTCTCCCTTAAACTTACCAACACGCTGGGAGTATGCGGTCCCATAAAGATGTGTATCATATACGTAATATTCATGGTCATCGGCATCTTCATCTTCATAATTTCAATACCATTCTCAACAGCAGAACTATTCTACTCCCTCTTCCAAAACCTCACCTTCTATGCATCTATAGTCTTCATAATACCCAGCATCTCCGGTCTAATCGAAGCACACATATATTATAGACACGGATACCACGTGAAAAAACTATTCCGAGGCCTAATATTAAAGAGCATAGCCATACTAACCTTCATACTCGTCCACGGATTAACGCTTAAGATAAATCTAATAAGCTATCTTAACCCACAATACATGCTATATATAGCGTGGAGCTTCATATTCTCAGGCCTACACTACCTCGAATCCATACCTATCAGCAAAAAGATAAAGGCTATCTCTAATAACAGCTAAAAAGATAGAGTTAACGTAATTCCAAAGCCTAGTATAGAGCACCTATATTGTAACAAGCTTCAAACCGTACCTCTTAAGGCGGCTAAAATGTGTTAAGTCCATAGTGTATAGTGGCATGCCTAGTACAATGGCTGTTGCCGCAATAATGATGTCAGCTTGAGGAATTTTTTCTCCTTTTCTCGATAAATCAACATCTATTTCCAAGGTCTTTAAGATTACATCTTGACTTGGATACACTATATTAACAACTTTCTCAAGCATATCCTTCTCCTTAACTACGTCTTTACCTATATACTTAAAGCCATAAAGGTATTCATATAAGGATACATAGGATACGTAAATATTGTAATTGAACAGCTTCCCTAAAATTGCCTCATTCCTTCTCTCAAAAGCCTCAATTAAAACATCCGTATCCACTAGAATCTTCTCAGCCATACGCCCTCCTCCCTAAGCTTTCTACGCAACCCATCAAGAATCTTCATCTCCTCCTCACTCAGCCTCCTAGCCCTAATATACTCCAATACCTCTCTAGCCATAGCCTTCCTAGAGAGCTCCAATAGCTTTCTAATAGCCTCATCTAAAGTCTTAGCTCTAGAGGTCTCCTTAAATTCAAGCAGAGCCCTATAGGTTTCATAGCTAACAGCTATAGTCTTAACCTTCCTACCCATACTACTATAATATAGATACATCAATATATTAATATATTGATGTAACAATCCAACTCATACTCCATAGTACTTAGCTAATAGCATAGTCCGACCTATCTCTTCCATAAGCTTCAGAACTATTTCCTCCAGTAATTTTCTAAACAATTTATCAGATAAAACATGCATCGGTAGAATAAACATACAGAGATACTGAGGCCACTTAACAGGCCATATAATTAGAAACGCAAGGTTGAGTATGTAGAGCAGCGGATAGCCGTAATCCCTCCTATAGAGCAGGTAGATTAGGGAGGGAATCGATATAACGAAGCTTACAGCATCCAAATTAATCCTAAAAACATTAGGATGCCACGTTAAAGGACTACCCTTCACATGAAGCCCATCAACCATACAAACTGCTCGAAAACCCACGGACTATACCTAGACACAACCTCACCGGAATACTATATGGAAGAAGAGCGACCTATAAAGCCTACCAGCAGGATCTATCCAAAGTATCGGGTCATCCAGCAGGAAAGAGGATAGCGAGAACACTGTCCATGCAATCATTACTTTAACTATTGAAAACCTGTGGATATAACATGCATAAAGTACCATAATGAAACCTGCAAGAATATATGGAACCGCCGTATACTTAGATGCAAAAGCCAAGCCAGAAAATACCCCAGACAATACAAGGCATCTAGCAGAGCCATTAGCCACGAATTTCCTGGCGTAGATAAAGGATAGAAACGCCATCAGCAGAACAGTACTCTCAAGATAAACCTCACTGGAATACTTGCCATACTATGGACTAAGAGATAAAAGGAAGCCAGCTATCGGATAATCATAGGATACAATAGCTATCACTAACACGAGAAAAATACCGAGAGAAAACGGCACGTATAGAGAGGGGTGCCGTCAAATACTAGGTAGGTTAAAGCGAAGAGGA
>QMRD01000141.1 GCA_003649225.1 Thermoprotei archaeon
ATCCCATACAAGCTCTACTTTAACATCACTAACATCCTTAATACTTCTAATCTTAGCCTCAACAAGCCTTACTAAATAGAAGCTCATCGGACATCCGGGCGTAGTTAAAGTCATCTTAACGTACACATTCTTCTCGTTCTCAACCTTAACATCGTATATAAAACCTAGGTCAACAATACTTAAGCCAAGCTCCGGATCATAAACCTCTCTAAGCTTATCCCAAACCTCTTCCTTAGTAACCATTTAAAACACCGCTATACTTTTCAAGTATACTTAGAGGAACTCGTATTTTAAGATATCCATGATAATCAAGACTGTAAGCATGGGCGTTGATAAAGCTTTAGTTTTCCCGCTATGCCTACGAGGCCGCTTTAGTTAGCGAATAATCTATAAATTATGAATATGCAGCTAAATATGGTGATGTGATACCATAGTGAGGTCTAAGGTAGGGGCAAGGTTTTACTTCTAAAAGTCCCCTCCTCATAGCTACGGAAACATAGAGGCAACCGTAACGACGCCCTGTAATCTAAAGGCCAACTGGACGTGGAACTGCAACATTAAAGAGGATAAATGCGGGCTTAAGGCGTTATTGAGGGCTAAAACTCCAGGAGTAATTGAGCTAGCGAAAATATAGAATTTAAACTTCTAAAATATTTATAAACCATTAGAAGTCTTATTTCTAATATGGAGGATTTAATAGCTAAACATAATCCATGGTGGATTGGACGTGAGGATATTACTGTTAAGCGTTGGAGAAATACTAGGATAAGGTGGATCCCCGGATGGATAGATAAGGTAAGCCTCAAGCCTTTCTCCCTAAACTTCATCGTAGGGCCCAGGCAGATAGGCAAAACCACCGGAGTAAAACTGTTGATACATAGGATGCTGAAGAGCCGTTCCCCAGAGTCAATCTTCTACTTCAACTGCGACTTCCTCCCCGATATAGAATCCCTTAGAAAAGTACTCGATACATACCTTAAGTTCAGAGAGGCTCGCGGCATAAAGACGAGCTACATATTCCTAGATGAAATAACGAGCGTCCCAGAGTGGTGGAGAGTTATAAAGGGCTATATAGACCTAGGAGTATTTGAAGCAGACGTACTGACGATAACAGGATCTTCCTCAATTAGGCTTAAGGGAGAGACGGAGCTTTTCCCCGGGAGAAGGGGGTTCGGACAAGACATAATTGTACATCCATTATCGTTTAGAGAATTCCTGGAAATACATGGATTAAAGCTCGAGATCACTGGAGACTTAAATAGAGATATGGCTACAGCACTAAAATACTCTAGTGAAATTAAGGATATGTTTCCAAGATACTTGGGGAAGGGCGGTTTTCCACTATCAATAAACGACGACCCGACGGCAGAGGAACAGTTTATGGCTGGGTTTGAGGGCGAGATATTAAAGGCTAAACGAAGCCTAGAGATAGTAAAAGGGATAGTTTCATGCATACTACGTAAAGCCCCATCGCCTCTCTCGTTCTTAACCATAGGGAGGGAGATAGGCGTATCATACAAAACCGTACAGGACTATATAGGTGTCCTGAGAAACCTATTCGTACTAGAGGTAGCCCTATACAGGGAGAGCGGGAGAATAATATGGAGAAAAGAGAGAAAGTTCTTCTTCACAGACCCCTTCATAGCACAAACCCTCTCATACTGGACAATCACCGAATACCTTAAGGGGGCACTATACGAGTGGATAGTCCAATCCCACCTGCTAAGGCGGTATGGATCAGTATACTACTTCAGAAACAGGTATGAGGTAGACTGTATAGCCGACAATCTAAAAATAGAGGTAAAAGCAGGCAAGCCGCACAGAAAATACCCCAGAAACACCCTAATACTCGACGAGGAGAAGCTGCCCGTATTCCTCAGCATAATAGTTTAATTCCAGCAAACAATTATATCAGATAGTGGTCGAAATGAGCCCTAAAATACTATTCTTCATACTAGCATCAATAGCCGTAATCTTAGGAATAATGCTATACAGAATCCTCACTCCAGCTCAAGAGGAATATAAGGAGAAGAGGGTCTGCATATACGCTGGCGAGGGGGCAGTATTAGCTGGAGACGTAGAGAAGGCTTTAAAGAAGCTCGGCATACCGTACTATAAGGTAGATGAAAACTTCATTAAAAGCGGGAAACTACTAAACTACTGTACAGTCCTAATAGTACCAGGTGGATACACTGCGAAATACGTATCAGCGCTAGGAAAAGACGGATTCGAGAAGATAAGGGAGTTTATAGCTAAGGGAGGAGGATACATAGGAATATGCGCAGGAGCATACATCGCAGCAAAAACAGTAGAAGTACAGGGACGCCCCGAAGGACTAGGAATAATAAACATAACAAACATTAGAGTAAGCGGACACGGCCTAGTAAACATAACAATAGTAAACCCAGACCATCCAATAGCAAAAAACCTTCCAGCAAAAATCGAAATATGGTACCAGAACGGCCCCCACATGAAACCAGGCGAAGGTGTCGAGGTAATAGCAGTATACGACGATGGAACAGCAGCAATAGTAGCAGCAAAATATGGCAATGGAACAGTAATAATATTCAGTCCACATCCAGAGGGGAGCACCTGGGGAAATATAGACCCAGAGAAGGTAGGAACACTAAAACTGCTCGAAAACGCCATAAACTATACGTTAAATAGATGTTAAATCATATCATGAATAAAGTATCCAATTTAATTTATTCTATGTTGCTATATTTTATTGAGAAGACGTCGGGTTAACTAGAGTATTTACTTATGGGCTTAAGCGAACGTATTTCATGATTTTTCTCGATTTCTGGTATCCAACTATCTTCTCCAGATCCCTAAAGTCCCTTATCTTATGTCCCTCATTAACTGCATTAAGTATCTTCCTAGCCGTCCTTGGTCCTACCCCAGGCATCCTTATCAAATCCCAATAACTAGCATTATTCAAGTCTATCGGATATAGATGCCTATGTTGTTCAGCATATACTTTCTTCAGGTTTCCTTTGGGTAGCATTCCGTTTTTTGTTAGGTCTAATAGCTCATCCAATCTAAAGCCGTAGTATTTCATTAGGTAGAATGCTTGATATAGCGTGTAGTCTCTGCCTTCTACACATGGTGGCTTATTTTCCAGTGGTGTGTTGTGTATCGGCGTGAAGGGGCTGTAGTATACTCTCCTTAATTCATACTCCGTTATTAGTTTGTGGGTTGTTTCGAGGACTTCGACGTCTGTTTCGCCTAATCCGATTATCATTTGTGTTATTACGCCTGATCTGAGGTATCCATATCCTGACTCCATCCTTTTTTCCGCTAGGTCTCTATATGCTCTATAGCAGTACTCTAGTCTCTTTAGGATATCGTTTCTATAGCTTCCTTTATCGGGGCATATGCTGTAGAATATGCCCGCTACCGGCGATTCAATGTTTACGCCTATTCTGTCGGCGACTTCAGCAGCCCTATATATTAGATGCCTGCTTGTGCCGGGCATTATCCTTAAATGTATATATCCCCTGTAGCCGCGTCTCCTAAGCTCCTCGGCCACTAATATTTCCTCCTCTGTTACTTTATCTGGGTCGCCGTCGACGGATGATGATAGGAATACTCCTCTCACGTACCTCTTTTTGACTAGGTAGAGCGCTACCTTAATCAGCTTCTCGGGATCCCATCTGCATCTCTCTATG
>QMRD01000142.1 GCA_003649225.1 Thermoprotei archaeon
AGCTACTTTTACCTTAACATCGCTTTCGGTTACTAACCTGTCTTTCCCGTATTTTGGATCATCATCCCATATAACCTTATTGGTGCAATCTAGTACATGTATTTTATCTACTTTTTTCTCTGAAGCCGGGTTAATTATTATTTCATAGTTGTCCTTTCCGTGGAACCAGCCGTCAGCGTTTGCATCAATGTAAATGAAAATTTTGGCTTTATTATTGGTTAGAAACCTTAGATATAGGGCATTTTTGCTCCATTTAGCATATATTACTGGATTTATCCAGAAATTTCTATGCATCATAAATCCATCTGATAGAAGAGTCCATTTTCTTTTTATAGTTGTTTTTACCGGGTAAAGGGGGTATTCATCTAAGCCGTCTGGAATGCCATCTTTATCCGTATCTGGGTCTCTTGGATTACTACTAAAGTATATGCCGGCCATTAATTCGGATAAATCGTCCAATCCATCTCCGTCAGTATCCCGGGATCCGGGATTGCTTCCGAATCTCATTTCATCTATCGGTACGTAGGGGTTCTCATCGGGTATTCCATCGTTATCTGCATCCTTTACCTCAATTATCTCTGGATGAGGGTATCTTAGATCAAGCCATTTATCTGATGGCCAACTTCTAAGTATATATGCATTAAAATCGAAGTGTTCTCCGAAAAAGCCTTCGAGTTTCTGCGGATAATCTGCATGAGGATACTCGGGATAGCCGCTTAGATTAAGAAATTCATCTAATTGATGATGAAATTCATGTACGAAAAGCCAGGTTAATGCACCATCAATTTGAAAGCTACTATACCTTAAGACTGTACCTCCAGGCCCCCATACTCTGCCTATAGGATCCGGTACCTCGTAATATTTAGGCGTAGCCCATATTGCCACTACAGAATCGAAATTATCTTCCCTGCTTAGCCCACATTTCTCCAGCGCTTCATCAATGATGGAATAAACTCTTTTAGGCGGTAGCCACCATCCCTTAAAGGATATAGGCTTTAGTGATATGAACCATGTAAAGTATAGGTTAAGCGTACAGTATGTGTTAACCCAGTAGAAGAGCCTAGCCTTCTCAAGCTCTATGAAAACTCTCTCTAAATTCCTATTATAAAGTATTGCCTCCTCCCCCTTATGAAGAACATTTAAAAATAGACCTGTTAATACATCTAGCTTAACTATTTTCTTCAAGCTATCCCTTAGCTAAGCATTTTAGATAAAAATGCATCCACCTCATTTTTCCTCGGTAATCCTTCTTGAGCTCCATATCTTATGCATTTTAATGCCGCTACTGCATTTGCGAATATTGCAGCTTTGCGTAAATTCTCTCCTCTTATGACATAGGCATATATGAAACCTGCATTAAATGCATCCCCGGCACCAGTGGTATCAACAACTTTTACCTTAAAGGCTGGTACTATGAAGTGATCTTTTTCTGTGACCACTAAACACCCTTTCTCACCTAGGGTGATTACTACTATGTTAGGCCCTAGTTTCATAAGCTTCTTAGCTGCTTTGATAAAATCCTTTTCTCTTGTAAGAGCTATTAAACCAAGCTTATTTGGAAGTAAAATGTTTGTTCTTTTTAATAATGGCTTTAAAACATCCATCCCATAGTCTGACACGTGCTTTTCTAGATCGAATGACGTAATTATTCCGCTTTTATAAGCGACATCCATTGCTATAAGGGAAGCCTCAGGTTTTATTCCCGTTATATGCAACGCTTTAGCCTCTAGGATAAAGTTTAAGTCTATATCCTTTGGATCTGGGACGTTGTTTTTCAAGTTCATATCCTGAATTATTACCTTAGTCCCCTCTCTGTCAACAATAAGGAAATTGACGGCAGTACTTCTGTTCGGCCATATCTTTACTTTAGAAATATCTACCCCTTCTTTTTTCAGCTTGTTTAATACAATGTTACCATATCTATCATTTCCAACTCCTCCTATAAAGGCCGTTTTTGCTCCTAGCCTAGCTAGTGCGACCAAAAAGTTAGCTGTTACTCCGCCTACAAATAACTTATATTCTCTGGCAAATACTTTCTCATCGGGCTGGGGTAGATGATCAACTATTGCAACCCAATCTATACATACCTCTCCTAACCCTATGACATCTACTTTACTCATGGTTATCACTCTATATTTGCGTGTCTTTCAAGTATCATATCTTCGCTTATACCGAGTCTTCCCATTATTTCTGAAATGATACTATCGCATACCGATAGTACAGCAATGTCAAAAAGCGAGGTAAATGGTGCATATGATTTTCTTTCCAGTAGTTTAGTTTTGCCGGGAACATGTACTATCAGATCCGTATACTTAGATAATTTGCCTGATGGGTTAGCAGTAATAGCCACTATTTTAGCTCCTATTTCCTTCGCTTTCTTAGCGAAACATATACATGAAGCTGTTGCTCCGCTGCCAGAAATTATAATTACAAGGTCTTCTCTCCCACATTTAGGGGTTACGGTTTCGCCTATAAAGTATGCTTTAAAGCCTATGTGTGCTAACCTTTGGACGAAACACCTGGCTATGAAACCTGATCTTCCAGCTCCGTAGCAGAAAACGTTTCTTGAATTAAGTATTAAGCCAATAAGATTATTTATGGCGTTAGCATCGAGCTTCTTCTCGACTTCACTTAGGTGTTCAATTATTTCTCTTATTGATAAATTAAAGTTTTTAAACATTTTCTCACATAATACTCTCTACCTTCACACCTTCATCTATCTTAACTATAAACGTTCTACTGGCTCCAGCTTTTAGCGCTGCCCTAGATATTTCATATCCTTTATCTGAATCTTTGAATAGTGCTATTAAGGCTCCACCTAGTCCAGCACCGCTTATTTTCACGCCTAATGCTCCTGCTTTTAAAGCAGCATTCCTTATCTTTTCTAACTCCGGTAGGCTTACCTCATATAGGTCTCTTAAAAGCTCATGTTGTTTATTCATAATCTCTCCTAGAAACTCGTGTACCTTATGTGCTTTTGAAACATCTATTCCATATTGCTCCAATGTCTCTCTATATTTTATTGGTGGTTCTCCTCCAAGTACTGAGAGAGCTACTTCAGTTAACTCATTCATTTTAATTGTGAATACTATTCTCTTAGCTGAATTTTCACTCATTAAGCTTAGGTATGGCTCTATTTCCTCTAGTGAAATATCTTCCCACTTCGGCTCATAGTATCTATAGCCCAGCTTCTCCTTTAACTTACGTGGAACTTTATCGCTTTCCATTAGCCGTTTTAAGCCCTCATCTATTTCCCTTTGTCTTACGGGATGTATTTCAGCCGTTGAATGCCTCACACCTGAATCGAGAATTACGAGATTTATATCTTTGAACGGTATTTCGTAGACGTCGTATGGTGGTTTAGTATTTAGCTTTATTATACCCCCAAAGGTTGAACCATATTGGTCAAGCCTTCCACAGGGTATATTGAGGACATCATGTTCAGCTATATACGAGATCTCTGCTACGTCCTTTTTAGATAGATCTAGCCCGTATTCTCTATTTAATAAATATGTGAAGGCTACTTCAAGAGCCGCGCTACTAGCTAGGCCTGATGCTACGGGTACATCACTTATTACTACTACCCTTAAGCCGTGTGAAAGCCCGATCTTCAGTTTTTCTTCGACTGCTCTAACTACTGCCCTAAAGTAGTTTCCAAACCAT
>QMRD01000143.1 GCA_003649225.1 Thermoprotei archaeon
CTCTTTGAGGTGGTAGTATCAGGGTTTTATGAGGATCCCATAAAGGTTATAGATGTTGTCGCTAAGTCCTCCAATTTGGGCTGTCTAATAGCATTTATTTTTGTGAACTTCTCGGTGCTTATTTTGAGGCGAAGATATCCGGATGCTGAGAGACCATTTAAGATACCGCTAGCTCCCCTAAATATTCCCTTAACGTCGCTCATAGGAGTACTTCTATGCGCCTTAACTATAGTGTTAGTATTCCACGAAACATTAGTCTGGGCAATTACACTAGCTATTCTAGGATTGGGGCTTGCAATAAAAACTAGAAGATAGCAATATATCTCCGTTTATGGAGTAAATACTTGGATGATGAGGGAGGTTTCGAGGGATCGATGAACGAAGTTCCGAACACTGACTCGGAAGTATATTTAAATAACTGTTAATACCTATTTTTCCTCGGGCCTCTATGCGTGGAATACTATCATTATTAATTATATTAATAATGGTGATTGTGGCAGTGAAAGTATATTCTCAGCCGGACTACCCCGAGGCTACATGGAATCCAGCAGATCCAGGCAACTATTTAAGCAGTAATAGAGGCAGAGAAGATGTTAGATGGTTTATAATACATGTTGCTGAGGGAAGCTACGGGGGTACTATTAACTGGTTTAAGAATCCTAAAGCTAGAGTTAGTGCACACTTTGTTATAAATGAAGCTGGTACACACCTCACACAGATGGTTAGAATTAAGGATATTGCATGGCACGCTGGAAACTCCCTCTATAATAGGTATTCGGTAGGCATAGAGATTGCCGGCTACGTTGGGAGCACTATTTGGCCTGACACACTCTATAAAAACCTTGCTAAGCTTGCCGTATGGCTTCACGAAAACTATAATGTCGCATTAGTATGGGTTGAGGGCGTTGCTCCCCCAAGTCCACTCCAATCCTCCGGCATTATAGGGCATATTCAAGTGCCCGATCCAAGCAACCCCAGGGTAGGGGGAGGTAGAAGCCATCATACAGATCCGGGATCAACATTCAACTGGATAAAGTTTATGAACTATGTGAGGGAGCTATATACCTCACTCCACGGCCTAGAGAGGTTAAACGTTACTATTAAGATCGTAAGCCTATCGGGCAGTCCTATTAGCGGCATAACCGTGAGGATTGAGGGGGAGGGGGAGAGCTACCTCCTACATACGGATTCCGAGGGTAGGATAAATCTTAAACTTAATCCCGGTGAATATAGAGTTAGGATAGAGAAAGACGGCGTAAAATACGACGAGAGAAGAATGTATGTTGTATCCGATGCGGAGGTATGTATTGCCCTGCCCGTGGAGTCGGGGGCTGCAAGTTCTAGTACTCTAGTTCTAACATTCCTGCTGTTCTTAGCGGTGTTTATTTTTGCATATCTAATAACGGGTATGCTGAATAGATGAAAATAGATACCTAGCTTGTTAAGCTTTGAGAGAGCTATGAAGTACTTAATTACGCTACAGTATTAAAATTTATAAGTCTTTAGAAAGTATATCATAGCAAAGGTGATTTTATGGAAAGAATACTGCTAGTATTTTTACTATTAACTATCGTAGCTTTCGGTTCGGTTCTTGCGAAGCCGCCGCATACGATAGATATGAGTACTAATTCAAACGATTTCTCGTCGGATGAGAAAGTGGCTCAAGTTGATCAAGATGCTCCAGGTAAGCCAGCTAATCTATCGCTCCTATATGTGACTTGGGATTCAAGCTTCCTATATATAGGTGTCGACTTTGCCCCGGACGGCTGGGGATTAGCTTTAGGAATAGCCTTTGACGTTAATAAGGATCCAAATATAGGGTTTGGAGCAGTATATGAGCCCGACGACTCCACGTGGAGGGATTGCTGGGGCAGATTCTTTAACCATACGTCGCCCTACTATCCAGACTATATATCATACTTCTGGTACGACGGCTCTACGATAACAACCGCCCAGTTTAATAGGTATATGTGGGAGAGCTATCCGCCCATTGTTAGAGACCCCGACGTACACCACTGGTACGTATGGTACTACAATGATCTTGTAAGCGTGGGTGGAGGCTATACCCCTGTTGCCTCTGATCACAGTGGCTCAACCCTATTTAAAGTTAAGGTGCCGTGGTCCGCTCTAGGGGGTGTACCCAGTGAAATCAACTTGGTAGTATATATTACTGGCGCGGATGGTAGCGCCGTCTCAAGCATACCCTATAACGATAATGTACACGATCAAGCCAATGAATGGAGCGATCACGATAATATAACAACCTACCTTAGAATTGATATAGCGAAGTATAATGTAACCCTTAAGGATGCGCTGGGGAAGAGTTTATATGGGCATCAGCTACTAGCTAACGGGTTCTCGGCGACAACCGACATGAAGGGGGTAGGAATCCTTCCACTAGTGCCTGGAGAATCGTATGTTATCGAAGTAGTTAGTCCGGACATCGGCAAGGTGTATGAGACCTCCATCTCCTCAGCGGATGATGTGGAGGATGAGATAACTATAGCAAACTATGCATTTAGGCCGTTTGACTCCCCATATACGACAATAACTAATGGCACGATAGTTCAGGCATCCTACGATGCAGATAAGGGAGTTTTCATAATATCAATTGATGCACCAGCTGGCACAGCATCCGAAACCAAAATCACGTCAAACGACCGGCCCTACACGGTTGAAGTAGACGGCGTATTAATACCGTATACCTTATCGAAGGATAAATACCTAACAGCTACGAGCAACGTATGGTACTACGATAAATACGAGAAAATACTCTATATTAAGGTATTCCATAGCTCTATTAAGGACATAAAGATAGTGTTCCCGCTACCCCCAGTAATAGGCGGCGAGGCTTACCTCATTAATAAGATAGAGCTTCTGAAGACTTTAATAATGGAAAACGCTGCCGTTATAATAGTATCCGTGGCTGTTATATTGGCTGCAATATTAATTAGGAAAAAGTAATTTTTATAAACCATAACTTATTAGGCTATATCTCAGGCTCGCGTACTGCAATTATCCGGATATTCCTAGTACTACCGGGATTCACTAGAGCTGATACGTAAACTATGCAGTACATCTGTCTCCGGATAACCTTAACTATTCTTCCACCCTCAACTACGTAGCCTATAGCTATAGGCATTATGAACCTTACTCCATCAAGTCTTAATGGTTCAGGTCTAACGTATTTACCTGATACCTTGATGGGAGTAGCAAACAATAGGGATACCGATGCGCTCACTACATAGTGTCTTCCATTGTTGGCTGGATAGTAGTGCACCCTTATCACGTCAATTGGATAAAACTTTACTTTAAAGCTACTTCCATTTACCTCTACTAGTAGGAAGTGGTGTATCCCTCCATTTATCGGTTTTCCTCCCAACGGTGCTCCCGCTCCGCCCGTTATATAGTATGTTACGCCTCTATACGATATGTTACGGTATAGGTGTATGTGGCCCTGAAATACCGCGTTGACGCGATGTTTAGTGAATAAGTTAGTCAGGTACTCTATATCCTCCCTGCTCCACCCAGATGGACCCCCGACTACGGGTCTATGCATAATAACGAATATTGGGTTACATGAGCCATGCTGTTTTAGGTCGTTTTCAAGCCATAATCCCTGCTCAGTACCCTTAATTTCCACGGCGCTTCCAACGACATC
>QMRD01000144.1 GCA_003649225.1 Thermoprotei archaeon
AATGGTATGGAATAGATGTGGGAGAGGAGTACTACAAGCTGGCGCTGAGATACCTCGAGGAGGAAGGTTTCCTAAAGCTAGAGGGAGACAAGATAATTATAGAAAAGCTTTAAATATAGTCATCAATACTACTCCTCGCAAGGTGGACCTCCATGTCAACGCAGAAGAACGAGGGAAATCCATACATAGGATTTATCGTTCTCATCCTTATAGCATTTACAGCATACGTCATCTATACAATATATGGCTATACAATTGGCTTCATAAAGATAAGCTATAGCACACTAAACTACTTTTTCCAGCTCTCACTACTATCGATCCTAGGACTAATACTAATCTACTACTTTAGAGTTAAGGAGACTGAAAGAAAATAACAGAAAGCTATCCGTAATTTCTGACATATTTATCAAAATATTAAAAAATATTCTATTCGGGAGTAATCTCTAGCTTATCTACCTGCTTTAGCTCATAGACTTCTATTTCAGCCTTAATTGGGACAAATACTCCGTTTTCGGTCTTATAGTATATTATAAGTCTAGCAGCCTTCTCTGATGCACCCGCTTCATTACTTTTCTCAACGAGCGCCCTCGCAAGCTTTGTCCAATTCTCCCTGGATTTCTCCCTTGTTGCTTCATCAGCCTTACTATAGAAGGTGGCGTAAAACCATCTCTTAGCCCTGAAAATAGCACCCCTGCAAGTTGGAGTGATCCTGCTTCTCCATACACTTAGCTCCTCCGACATACTATACACCTCCTCATAATTAACAGTCCAAGAATTATATCAATAATACTTTATTATTCTTATCTTTTACAATAAGCCTATTAAGCTTCTGTATCGCCCATAAGAAGCTTAATTCTACTATAAGATCTAGTCAGATTTAAGGGAGCTGCATATACCGGAAAATTATTTGATGCATGCTAGAAAGGCGTCGACTTTAACTTAAGTAAATATGCTATGAAATTGGTAGCTATGTGTAGCGGGAACGTTAGCAGGAGTAGTATTATAAAAGACAGCGCATTAATACCCCATATAGCCCCATAAACTAAAAGTGCAAATAAGATGAACGATAATTGATCGACCAATGGTAGGCTTGAACCAGGAGGCAGATTTAGCCTACGCTTAACGAATGAGCCAAGCGTGTCTCCCACCATAGCACCTATGGATAGGACGGCCCCCTTCAAAATATCGTGGTATCCAATAAGTGAAAGCACATAGCTTGTCAGGATACCCATAAGCACGCCTCCTATAAACCCATCAATGGTCTTATGATCTCCAAGTATCCTCTTGCCATCAAAGAATCGTCTGCCAAAGTCGAGTGGTTTCCGCCACGGCGAGAATCTATAGACTATGACGGGGAAAGCATTGGAAACATATGCAGGCAGAATAAACAGCACCAGCTCAATAAAGTACTCTAAAGTCCACGCCTCGGCAGAATTCATGTAATCACTCCTTAAAATAAACCGTAGAAGCAATCTAAAAAAGTTTATGATAGGAGAGGTGCGGCCGCCGGGATTCGAACCCGGGTCCTCGGCGTGGCAGGCCGACGTCCTAGACCAGGCTAGACTACGGCGAAAAATAAATCCCAAAATAAACTCATATACTTTTCGGTATTAATTGTCCAGCTAAATTAGCCGCGAGATGGAGCCCCGGGCGGGATTTGAACCCGCGACCTGCGGCTTACAAGGCCGCCGCTCTACCTCTAAGCTACCGGGGCTTTCTTCGCCGTATAGTCATATGCTAAGACATAATTAAATTTTACTGGCTGACAGTTATTCTTCCTGATTACCAGAATTATAATTTTTAACTTAGAATTTATTGCCGAACGTAGCAATTAACAATGAATAAAAATAAAAGCCATATTTTATCAAATATAGCTAGTGAGGCGTTTTACATGTATTCATATATTCCGCCTGCACCTGCAGTATACGAGAAGCCTAGGGAACCTAGCATATTCATAAAATTCGTATTTCTAATACTTTCAGTATTGATAGTTATCGTTACGTCAATCATAGTATTCACGTATACATGGATAGAAAATATAGAGGTATACTTGTTATCATTTATAGCTCCTCTCCTCTACTTGCAGCTGATATGGAGGAGGGATAAGTACGAGCCAGAGCCATTTTTTTACGTAGCATTAGCCGTTGCTTTAGGAGCTTTCTCTGTAATACCAGCATTAATAGTGGAGCTAATCTTGGATGTAGACACGTTATTCTCCGTAGCGATAGTAGCTCCACTAACCGAGGAGTTTTTCAAGGGAATACCAGTATTCTGGCTAGCTAGGAAGAGGGAGTTCAATGATTCTATGGACGGAATAGTATATGGCTTCGCATCAGGCGTAGGCTTTGCATCACTTGAAAACTTCAGCTACATAGTATACGTGTATAGAAAGGCCATTATACCGAGCCTACTAAGGGCTTTTCTCTTTTCGATAGGACACGGCATATATACATCCATTACAGGATATGCAGTAGGGCGAAGCAAGGAGAAGCTTAACGAACCAACGCTAGCATACTTTATAGGTGGATATATCGTAGCATCCCTATGGCACGCGCTATATAACGGAACAATAGTCATGAGCTTCCTATATACCAAGAGCGTTACCTTGACGCTTCTCCCAAGCATAGCAGTAGATTTTCTGGCATTAACTGTGCTTCTGATGTTAATTAAGGGGGCTTTAAGAAGAGAAGAAAACTGGGGATACGATAAAGGTTTAGCTCCAAAATAACTACTTTTTAAGCATTATCTTTATGTCTACTCCCATGCAGCCGTGACCCTTAGAATACACGAATAGCGGGTTGATATCTATATCGCTTATCTCCTCAAAATCGGTGGCAAGCTTCGATACCCTAAGTATCGTATCTACAACCGAGTCAATGTCGTAGATGGGACCACCCCTAAACCCGCTTAATATTTTATAAACCTTAGTTTCCTCGACCATTTCCTTAGCATCCTCAAGCGTTAGCGGAGCTATTCTGAATGCAACGTCCTTGTATATCTC
Source organism: Thermoprotei archaeon (assembly GCA_003649225.1). GTDB lineage: Archaea > Thermoproteota > Thermoprotei > Thermofilales > B9-G17 > B9-G17. The sequence goes on from QMRD01000144.1 coordinate 3,002, forward strand.
AACGTATATACCTCCCGAGCCGAACATTATCATTGGTCCAAAAATAGGATCTCTGTGCATTCCAATAATCGTTTCTTTGCCCTGCTTAATTAGCTTCCTAACTATAACACCCCATACCCTAGCCTCGGGAGCATTCCTCTTAATGTTATTCATTATTTCATTAAATGCATTCTTAACCTCCTCGGCGTTCTTTAAGCCAACCTTAATTCCACCTACCTCTGTTTTATGGAGAATATCTGGTGACTCTACCTCTAATACAACTGGATAGCCTATTTCTTCAGCTAGTTTAGCTGCCTCTTCAGCACTTTTAGCTATGGGCTTCCTAGGAACCGGAATACCGTAGGCTGAAGCAACTTCAGCTGCTTCAGAGGACGTTAAGATACTTCTACCTTCAGCAACAGCCCTCCTAATTATCTCCTCAGCCCTCTTCCTATCAACCTCCAACTTAACCTCACCACCCCCTACCTTCTTCAGGTATCTAGCATACTTATAGACGGCACCGAGGGAGGCGACAGCCTGCTCGGGAGTGGGATATGATGGAACGCCGTTTGACGTTAATATATCTGACGCTTGATCGCACTCCTCGCCACCTATCATTGATACGACCACAGGCTTCTTAACGGGGCTTTCCTTCACTGCACTA
>QMRD01000145.1 GCA_003649225.1 Thermoprotei archaeon
TAAGGCTAATTACATATAGTATCTAGGCGGTGCCTCGCCCTCCTTCTTCTCCTTCTTTATCTTAGCTAACTGGCTAAGTTTCTCCGCTATAGTTGCCTTTATCTTCATATCCTCAATAACCTTATCTATCTTAGTGAAATCGATTTTAAGATTAAACATCTCCGCTACAACCTTTATCACATTCTTAGCCGCAATAACGTCTGGATAAAGCTGAGTAATGCTACCCAATAGGCTAAACGCCTTTATATTATAGAGTTTAGCCAGACCAAGCATTATACCACATGCACCGGTAACTGCGCCACCCTGAGACAATTTGACCCCATACTTCTTCAGGAGATTAGCTAAGTCCTCACTTGTAGCTACGCCGAAAACGTTGTACTTTCTGCTAATTGAGGTTGTTCCGCCAAGCGTAACTATCATCTGAAGACCATATTTCGACGCATACTCTATTACTTTCTCAGCCACCGTATACTGGGCCCACGATACCGGCTGTGTATCTCCAGCTAAGAAAATTATGTTTCTATCTCCCTTATAGGCGTAAAATTCATACTTTGGCAGAGATATAATGCCCTTGTAGTTAATTATAACCCCCGACTTACCGTCTGGGAGAAGCAGGTAATCAGAATATAGTTCGGCTATCTTAACAGGATTTAATACCTCAATCATATAATCTACTGCAATTTTACCCACGAATCCAAGGCCTGGTAAGCCTTGGATTAATATAACGTCCTTTAAATCCATCTTTTCAAGCTCTATAATTTTAATCCAGCCCACTAGCCTTATCACCTCTAGCCATGTAGGTAGTATAACCCTTTCTATAAAAATATTTCCTAATAATTCGACACCACTCTATTCCTATCTTTTTACTGCAGTAAACAAATATAGTGACCCTATTTTCTGGAAAGTAATCTTTGAGAATCCTTCATACGACAGCTGGTTTTCAGAGCTTAACACCGTCATAAGCCTGTTTTCAGACACTAAATTAATATATGGCTCAAATATGTTTACTTCTTCATCCCTTTCCCTAAAGGGTAGAAGCCCTACTATTGAACAGTTTACTTCAGCTATACTTACTATCTTCGATAAAAGGTATCTCTGGTCTATGAACCAGTTTATAGGAGAAGTTACTAAGAGTAACGCTACGGGGGCGCTTAGGTGATCCGATATTTTAGATAAGTCCGTACATATAAATTCGACATTATCTATGTTTTCTCTATAAGCGTACTCTTTGCCTATTTCAGTAAATAGGGGATCCTGATCTACTCCCAAGCCCCTTCTCCCTAAAATTTTGCATGCATCTATAAGCCCTCTTCCAGACGACGGATTTAGCTCCAGAATCACACCATCCTTAATTCCCTTGAACTTAGAAATTATATCCCTAATGAGCATGCGGTAGCTTTCGGATTGAACTATGCCTTCAAAGAGGTTACGTAAATAACCCCATTTACTTGGGCTAAGGTTACCTGCAACATATTCTATGTCATCTAAAATGAGGTTAAGTGATTCATGCAGAAACCGTATTTCAGGATCGTGTGGATTCACTGAAACTCTCGGAGGCTTTCTGGTGGAAAGGTTATTAATTAGAGAGAATATCCTATCCTTCCTCCCAGCAGGAAGATTAAGGCATATCTTTTTAAGCTTTGGTAAAAGATACCATAATATTGCTTCATATGAGATAATTCTCGAAAACGTACTTTTCCCGATTATCGGGGGAGCCATGCTATCACCCCTTAGCTTCGAATATCTCTATAATATCTCTCCTTTTCATAGCCAGTATGTAGTCAAGTATTTCCCATACCTCGTTAACGTTCCTGTCAGCTAGTATCTCGTATAGCGTTCTCCCGCTGTATTTTAAGAGCATCCCCGAGTCTATCGCCTTATAGTACCTATCGATGTTCCTAGGCATTAAACTATAGATCTTCAAAGCCTTAATATTAACCCTATAAGCTATATCTCTGCTCCTAAGGAGTAGAGATAGTAGCATATCCGAGTGACCTGGTGGATTAGTGTAGATCATATTATCGACGAGTATCATACACTTATAGAAGGTATCAAACCTAAACTTTCCACCTGCTCGATCGAAGGCTCTAACAAAAGCTCTAAGCCACTTTATGACCGATCCAGTGATTTTCCGTATGGCCAGCTCAATGTCAGCCGTTAATCCTTGGCATTTAAATAGTATATCAAGCCTCCTCTTAAAGCCCTCAATAATTAGATCCTCCTTCTTTAAGATAAGTCTAAAGCCTAGGGTATTGCTTAAGGCATCAAGGTACCTCAAGGGGATAATTACCGGTTTTCTCTCTCCCGAAATAGCGGGCGACAATAGAGTGTAAACTCTAGTCCCTCTCTCATGCCCGTTTGAATCGACATATATTACTAGCGCGTGATCGCCGTGTATATCCACCACGCCGACTATTCCCGTCGGGCTATATTTAGCTGATGAGATAACGCTATCTGATACCTCAACCGTAATATTACTATTACATTTAGGGCAAAAAGTCTTTAATATCTTGGGCATATATATCACCAACAATTGCCCTAGCCAGATGTATGAATGGAGCATGTACATTTATGTTAAGCTTGGCTGAGGTTTCATAATATGCTATAAACCCCCGTCTCTTAGCGTAATTTATCGCAATGTCCTTCGGCACGAGCCTAAACTCCTCTAGATCAAGCTTGTTACCCACCAATATTGCTGGGAAATTGCCCAGTATTTTCCTGGATATATCGAGCCATTCATCTATCTTAGCGAAAGTTTCATCTCTGGTAATATCGAAGACAAATATTGCTCCTTTAGCCCCCCTAAGAAAGAGGGGGGCTAGAAACCTAAACCTGTGCTCACCTCCAAGATCCCATATAACTAAATTAACCTTCGCATTGCCTAAATCTATGACTTTAGTAAAATGCTGGATTCCCACGGTAAGCTTCATATCACGTTTAAATATTCCCTCAGTAAACATGGTCGCTAAGCTGGTTTTTCCAACCCCTCCCTCTCCACACAATGTAATCTTTATGTTTGTTAGTTTCAAGGACTATCACGTTGAAGTTCTAATCTTTGATAATTATAGCTTTTACTTAATATTAAGCTTACTTTCATTCACTTAATAATAATTCCCTAGGAGCCAAACGTTACCGATATTAACGTTCTTCAATCCCTCTTTCCTGGCTGCGTTAAGACACTCGAGAGCATGAAGCCTGCTTGTGGGAGGCAGGTCAGTTAACATATAGTCGGGATGGAAGGCTAACAGGGAGTATGGTATTTCGGGGTCTATGCTTGCAATGAAGCGAGCTATCATCCTAACCTCGTATACGTCAACGTACCCGGGAACCAGGAGGGTACTAGCCATTACCAATGGAACCTCAGGTCTTTCATCAATATATTTACATGCAAGCTTAAAGTTCTCAAACAGCATCTTATTGCTAACGCCGGTTAACGCTTCATATATGGATGGAGTCCAAGCCTTTATATCAAACTTAAATATACCCCCGCTTTCAAGTGATAATTTAACGGCTATCTCGAGGAGCTTTGGATTCATTAAGCCGTTAGTTTCCCAGCATATTCTAAGAATTCTTCCGTCGTCCCTAGCCTTCTTCAATGCAATTCTGGAGGTAGCTATTGCGTGAATAATCTGGGGA
>QMRD01000146.1 GCA_003649225.1 Thermoprotei archaeon
CCTGCCCTGATACATTAATGTGTGCTTTCCATCTTCCGTCCACCCAATGGCAACCAATATGAAACAACTTTGCTTCCAGCATGGATCATCAGTATATGTTAATAGACCATCGTCGTGAAGCTCATACGTTACACCTATAGGCACAAAATCGCTTATCGAGGGTATCTTAACAATATAGGTGTTTGGTTCCTCGGTTATCTGCCATAAGGGACTGCTTCTCGTCCATGTCCAAAATACGTATATTAATACTCCTCCGGCTATAATAGCTATTATTCCTAGAGTTATTAAAACAGTTCTATGCATCGCTTAAGTGTAAGCTTCCATTTTTTTATAAGCCTTATGTACTATTCGTCCATCACAACAGCTTTAGCTATCATATTATTTATGAAATGTTTCCAAGGCATTAGACCCTATATTTTGGGAAGCCTTTGATAATAAAAGACCTATGGAGGAATAAAAGGAACACTTATCCACATACCTAAGAAGCCACCAAACAACTATATTTCATTATAGTAGTATTTGATAATATTTATATTCGAAACTAATTTAACTCCAGTAGCGTGGAGGATAGCTTCTCCTTTCAATATCTTTCTCGTCCTTAAATCTCCATAATCCTTCCGCTAAATCTAGTATAACGATGCCTAATGCCCCTCCTAATTTATCATTTATAAGAACCTCCTCCTCTATTGGAGAAATTATAGCGTCACACTCAACGGGTCCAACTGTTCTATCATCTTCAACAGCATAGACTTTAAGAATATCCCTAACCAGGTACTTTCTGACAGGTCCACCGGCCGTACCCAATTCAACTAAAGTAGCATCTGGTGGAGGTGGCCATAGTCCGAGCTCTTTAGCGAGTTTAACTGGAACCATTAACTGAGGCTTCTCCGTCTCAAAGCCACTGTTTACAAGTGCCGAAGTTAACAATACCTTATCTCCTGCATTTATCTTTAGCCTCACCCTTACGGCCATATGGTACACCACGAAGCCATATGTGGCCTACTCTACGTCTTCTAATAAAAATATGTCCTACTCTCCTAGGATATCTAACCAAGTTCAACCACCGTATTATTATATCGATATAGAAAGATAAATTGTTATCCACATAAAATTGTTACAATTTATGCCTATCCGATCCTTTAAATTTTTGAATCCATGGCATATATCTACCCTCCTGAGGTCGTTTTTTAGGCGGATAGTATAAGTACCCCTTTTTAGCTAGAATCTTATTCGCACGGCCGAATATCCAGTGCCAAACCTCATTGTATATCGTTTTCAGACTATATCCTCTCTTTAACGGCGTTATATCGGCCAGCTCTTTTTCCATTAACCTGTAGCCTTCAATGGCTGTTTTTCTTATAGCTGGCTTAAGTGTATCTACTACTGATTCAATGAGATCCCCATCTTCTTCAAGAAAGAGAGGATAATTTAGTCTTAACTTTTCACCTTCAACCTTCAAGTAGCTCATATCTACTAGGATTTCAATTAACCTGCCTCCGAATCCATCATCAGCGTCTATGCTTAGTTCACCCTTAATCGACTTAAGCATTAAATTGTAAGCAATTAACCTGAGTATCTTCTCCTCGACGTCCACCTTAAGCTCGTCCTTTAAGCTTCTATCAGGAATTGCAAATCTTGTTCCCGAATGGTCCCCAAAACTGTAAAAACCTAATTCATTATCCACCGCTCTATGACACCCCCAGAATATGCTATCTATGAGTTTCTTGTAATTTCTAAAGCTCTCCCTCGCATAGAGAGTATAATATCTATCACCAGGCTTTTTCTCACCACACACCGCCAAGTCTTCCTCTAGAAGAATTTGGACCCCAGTTAAATCTAAAGCATAAGCTCCTATAACTGCGAAGGCAACTTTTCTTAATCCAACAATTTCAGTGCACTTAACTTTCAGCAACTTATCTTTAATAGTATCCCAAATCTCTATGATCCTTTCTGCAAGCTTTAGTGCATGGCTCTTAGTAGCCTCTTTAATCATGAAAATATCTTTCTTAAAGAGAACTACGAAATTAGGCATTACGACATTACCCAATATTTTGACAGCATCTATTTTCCTAAGTTTTTCGATAGCATCAAAGACATCGCTTTCGCTCAGACCTGTTTTCTCAACTATTTGACTAAATTTAAGGGGCGCTTCGATAATGAGGTTAAGAACTTTAGAAACGTTCTTTTGACTTATTACATAGAAGGGATTATACTCATCCCATGCACCTGGGCTACCGCATATATAAAAGTGATACCTTCTTCCGGCCTCCACAGAGATACACCACTAGTGTCAAATAATAGATACATGTATTATATATAACCACTCAATATAATTTATATCACCCTAACTCTCCCATAAAAAGCAGAATCAGAAATGTTAAGGTTTTACGGAGATATATAGACCTAAGCTTAATTAGTATGCTCAGGTAAAACCACTGAAACGGATATTGTTAGAATTAACGTGCCTTTACTGGATCCAGAGAAAGTTTAACATGCTTAACAGTATTTTGTCTAGGTTTTCTATGAAAAACCTCCTTTCTTACTGAATAAGGCTATATGCTAATCTGTCAAATCAACGTATCTTTTAGCCTCAAGCTAAAACTTATTTTAAATATCTACTATGTCCTCACTCGCATAGTGAGATATACTATATTGATTATTTAAAGCTAAAATTTACGCTCTTGTAGCTACTTTAGGTGAGTCTTGCTCACTAAGGCTGTGACGGTTATTTGGGCTTTACGTTAGGCTTAGGCATAGAACAATAAAATTGCCTAAAAATTATTCAGCCTAAAGTCAAGAACAAAATTTATAATAAACCTAATATTTTGATACTTCATCATTCGGATTCAGTTTATTGAAAACTTAAATATAAATTTTAGTCTAGTGTGGTTACTATCCTCTCCTTGTCTAGGCGAGTTATCAGATAGGCTACTATATACAGAATCATTGCTGAGAAGGCCAGCACAGCTCCTATAATCTCCCACGTTATAGTGATGACCCCTCTCGTTAAGCTCCTAGTTAATGCGAAGAATAATGTGAATAATGTAAGGAATACTAGGTAGTTAAGTGCTTGTATTTGCCTCATACCTAGGACGTAATAGAGGAATCCGAGTAAACCAATAACCGATGCTATGAGGATGGGCACTGCCAGCGTTAAATATATCGTTATAGCCTCCTTCATGATATGGCCTTTAAAATATGCTAGAATAAGCATTGAGGTTAAGGTAACGGCATATGATGGTAATGCTAGTCCAATTACTTTACCAAGCCATAGTTCTTTCAGCGTCAGCGGAGTACAGAGCATAGTCTCTATAGTTCCCTCCCGCTTCTCCCTTACAAATCTACTGCTCATACTAAATCCTATGAAAACGCCTATACACGGCGCCATATAGAGTACAAGAAACTCCACACTGACGGTTGGGAATCTCGACGATAAATTTAAAAGCATTAATAGTATTGCTACGCCCACTATACTGGATAGTAGGTTTCTGTCCCTCGTACTCTCCTTAAGCTCTTTCCATACAATAACTCCTATCATATTTGAGTTCACCTCCTAACAAGCTCTAGATATATCTCCTCGAGAGTCCTCCTTACCCTCCTTACCTCCTCAACTCCAAGGTTCATTTCCA
>QMRD01000147.1 GCA_003649225.1 Thermoprotei archaeon
AAATATTACCGCGAAGTCTTCGTGACCGCTGATAGTCTTAGCCTGCCTAGCTATTTGGGCGGCAATTCTATTGTGCGGAAGACCTGAACAGGAGAATAGGGGCAGCTTCTGTCCCCTAACCAGTGAGTTCATTCCATCTATAACCGATATCCCTGTTTGAATGAAGTCTGTCGGATAATCCCTCATATAGGGGTTTATGGGCATCCCGTTAACATCCAGAAAATCTTCAGGTATCGGCATAGGGAGCCCATCCAAGGGCTCTCCTCTACCGTTAAATACTCTCCCTAACATATCGTAGGATACCGGGACCTCCAATGTTCTACCCAGCATCCTCACCCTAGTGCCTCTAAGGGGCAGACCGGACGTGCCCTCGAAAACCTGAACCACTGCATAGTCAGTCGCTACCTCTATAACTTGGCCCAACCTAGGCCTGCCGTCGGGACCGTATACCTCCACTAGTTCTCTATATCCAACATCCTTAGTCTTCTCAATTATTAGCAGGGGACCTCTAATTTCCCTAATGCTCGAATACTCAACCTCTCCAAGATACCTACGTGACACGAGTTTTCACCCTATTCTCTCTAATTAAAACCTTAAATTGTTCCTCAAGCTTCCTCGCCCATTCGTCCATTTTATCAGCTTCCTCATTGCCTATATTCTCCTTTAGCCTAATGAGTTCACTTATCATCTTTAGTGAACTTATTTTCTCGAACGGAACGCCCACCTTTAGAGCCTTTACAGAATTTTCATAAAACATCAAGCACAGCTTAAGAAGTTTAACCTGTCTCCAATCAACACAGTAGCTATCTACTTTACTGAAGGCATCCTGCTGCAGAAATCCCTCCCTCAATATTCTAGCTACAAGTAGGACAAGCCGCTCCTCCGGTGGAAGAACCTCCGGACCCAGCAGTTTAACTATCTCCTTAAGCTCATCCTCCTTCTGTAACAGCTTTAATGCAGTATCCCTGTTCCTCCTCCATTCGGGATCTATTTTAGACCACCACTTCTCAACCGAGTCCACGTAAGCTGAGTAGCTTATCATCCAGTTTATGGCAGGATAATGTCTAGCATAGGCTAGAGCGGTATCTAGGCCCCAAAACACCTTAGTAAACCTTAATGTATGAGTGGTTACTGGCTCAGTGAAGTCTCCGCCAGGCGGTGAGACGGCTCCTATGACTGTAACTGATCCTATTCTCCCAGGATTACCTAGACACTTAACTCTTCCCGCTCTCTCATAGAACTCAGCTATCCTCGATGCAAGATAGGATGGATAGCCCTCCTCGGCCGGCATCTCTTCAAGCCTTCCAGAGACTTCTCTTAAAGCCTCAGCCCATCTACTGGTTGAGTCAGCGACCAATACGACGTCGTAGCCCATATCCCTAAAGTATTCGGCAATTGTCACGCCAGTATATATGCTAGCCTCCCTCGCGGCCACGGGCATGTTTGAGGTATTAGCTATAAGCACAGTTCTATCCATCAGCGGCTTTCCTGAGTATGGGTCTTTAAGCTTCGGAAACTTTATCAGTATCTCAGTCATCTCGTTGCCTCTTTCGCCGCATCCAACGTATATAACGATGTTTGCATCAGACCAAGCAGCTATCTGATGCAGGAGAACAGTCTTACCGGTGCCGAAGCCTCCTGGAATACATGCTGAACCCCCCTTTGCTACCGGGAAGAACGTATCTATAACCCTAGTTCCAGTAATTAGTGGTACTTCGGGGGGCACCTTATACGTAAATGGCCTAGGTATTCTGACAGGCCACGACTGAACCATCGTGAGGGGGTATTTAACTCCCTCCGCCTCCACGACAGCTATTGGCTCATCAATAGTGTATTCGCCCTCGTCAACTATTTCAACTATCCTTCCATGGACTTCCGGGGGAACCATTATCTTATGTAGAACTAGCTCGGTCTCCTTAACAGTACCTATTACGTCGCCCGGAGAGACCCTATCATCCCTTTTTAATCTGGGCTCAAAGTGCCATTTCTTATCCCTAGGTAAGGGGTCAACCTTAACTCCCCTAGAAATGAAGGCTCCTGTTTTAAGTGCTATAAGGTTTAGCGGACGCTGTATTCCATCGAATATGCTCCCTATTAAACCGGGGCCCAGCTTAACTGAAAGCGGTTTTCCTGTACCTACAACCGGTTCTCCGGGCTTTATGCCCGTCGTATCCTCGTAAACCTGTATATACGCATTATCCCCCTCTATTCTGATAACCTCGCCTATAAGCCCCTCTTCGCCGACCATTACAAGCTCGTACATCTTCGATCTAGCCATTCCCGAGGCCTTAACTACTGGACCGCTTATCCAGATTATTTTACCTTTTACCGACATTAATTCTCACCAAAGAGAACCTTATAGACTCTAGGTCTGAGTAGATGCTTAATTTTCTTCAGCCTAGTTTCAAACGTGTTATCAACGATTATCGTTTCATCAGGATTGTATACGATAACTCCGCCTACGCTATCTATTCTCCGCTTAACTTCAATCCTTATTCCATGCTTCTCCTCAAGTTTACCCTTTATATCCATCAGTAGGTCGACATCCCTTATGCTAACATCCACATGAACTACCTTAGTATCCATAAAGGCTATACCTTCCTCTACAAGCTTCTCTAGTATCCTACCGTATTTCTCATCCCTCTTTAGGCTAGAAATTCTAGCTAACGCTTCATCAAATACCTTTTCCAGATATTCATTATACCTCTTGCTCCACTCTCTCCTAAATTTCATGTCATAGTCGCTTCTTGCTTCTCTAACTCTCTTTTCCAGCTCAGAAAGCTCGGCCTTATAGCGCATTACAGCTTCTTCATATATCCTTCTATACTCGCTATTAAGCCTGAAGAGGATATTCTTCTCCTTCTCATCTATCTCTCTAATTATCTCGTTCCTAAAGTGTTCCAGAACTTGATTAATTATATTCTTTAACATCTCGTCCATATTCTCCCTACGTTCTAAATCCTATAACCTTCTTGAGTATACGACTGTAATCCAGAACTATCCGCTTCCGCTCCCTTCTAGATGGAATCCTAATAACCGCGGGATAGGGCTTCTTTAGCCTATACGAATTTATCGTATCCTCTATATCCTTTGCATAGTTCTCAGTTAATACTATTAAGCCAATGCCTCTCTCGGCCATATACTTTTCAAACTGTTTAAGCATTTCAGAACTACTATTAACCGGCACAGGAGTTACTCCAAAAACTGAAAATGCTAGAACTGTATCTTCATCGCCTATTACCACAATTTTCATTTTTAAATCCCTATCATCTTCTGGCGAGTTTATTATGTTAAGTTAAATATATAAATGCTACTTGACGGGATATTTAACTAAATGATGAATTCATCCAAGCGGGAAAAAGGCTGGTTGAATTTAGTCAAACATATACATGAATTAGTTAAAGGGAAAAAGGTTCTTTTTGTATGTATGGGAAACGAGCTCATGGGCGACGACGGGGTGGGAGTCTACATCGCCAAGAAGCTACGTGAAAAAGGGCTTAAAGACAAGGTATTAAACGTGGGGATATATCTTGAAAATCATTTAGGGAAGATATGTATGGCTAAACCGGATATAGTGATATTCATCGACGCTATAGATGCTAAAAGAAGGCCGGG
>QMRD01000148.1 GCA_003649225.1 Thermoprotei archaeon
ACATAATGCACTTATTCAAACCCATGCCTCGGAGAATAAGGATGAGGTTAAGCTTGTCAGGGAGATTATTGGTATAAATAACGTCGAATATCTACATAAGGTTGGCTTGACAGGAAGAGATGTTATACTCGCCCACTGTATTTGGATTGATGACTATGAAATGGAAATACTTTATAGAACTAAAACGAATGTTGCCCATTGTCCATCTGCTAACATGAAGCTGGGGTCAGGTATAGCTAGGGTTCCCGAGATGCTTGAGAGAGGCATAAACGTAACTATAGGGGCTGACGGAGCACCCTGTAATAATAATCTGGACGTATTTACTGAAATGAGGCATGCTTCGCTTATACAGAAAGCTAGGCTTACCGACCCTGAAGTGCTACCAGCTGATAAGGTATTACGTATGGCTACGGTTAATGGAGCCAAAGCTCTAGGTATAAGCGATATTGGTTCTATAAGGAAGGGTTCTAAGGCAGATCTAGTGTTGATATCACTGAAGGATATTAACGTTAATCCGTTTACGCGCTTACACGACCCCTATTCGGTGATAGTTTATTCTGCTAAGGCGTCAAACGTTAGGTACACTATAGTTAATGGAAAAATAGTTGTGGCGGGAGGCAGACCTAAGATCAACTTATACAATCTAATTGAAAAGGTGTGTGACGTAGCCTCCAAGCTTGCCGAGGAAATATTTGATGAAAACTAACCAGCTTTATCAGCGTCCTCCTGAAACTACCTTTATCTTTTAAATTATAATTCTGTAATATTCTCAGGAAGTTAGCGGCAATTCTATATGGTAGGGGTTTAATTTCATGCCCTGATACTGGGCTTGTTAGGCAGTATGTGTTAAATCTCGCTCATATGGGTCTGATGGGGTTGTTCTGGTCTATTTATAGCTAAGGGAAAAGTTAAGGGTGCTGAAGAAGTTGATGTCCGAACGCCTGATGATATAGTTAAGGATACGCTTCAATGGATGCAAGCTATATATCCTAAGTATTTAGGTTCTGATTAAGCACGAAAGACATTAGTACTAGCATGCTAGGTAAATATAGGGAAACTGATTTATGGAGGGAGGGGATTGAAAGTTTTAGAGGTTATTGATCTTAGTGTATCGGTGTCGGGCAGGATTATCTTAGAGGATATTAGCTTTAGCTTAGATAAGGGTGAGGTAAGTGTTTTAATGGGTCCTAATGCTTCGGGTAAGACTAGCCTTGCTATGGCTTTACTCGGTCATCCGGACTATAAGGTGACTAAGGGTAGGATAATTTTAAATGGGGAGGATATTACTAACATGCCCCTGCATGAGAGAGTTTTAAAGGGGCTTTTTGTATCCTTCCAGGCTCCACCCGAGGTTAGCGGTGTTAGGCTCGGGAACGTATTGAGGGATGTTCTGAGGAAGAGGGGGCTAAGCGATGAAGAGGTTGAGGAAGAGTTAAGTAGGATTTTAAAGTTGACTGATATACCCAGCGAGTTTTTGATCAGGAGCGTTAATGTCGGCTTCTCGGGCGGTGAGAGGAAGAGGGTTGAGATGGCCTTTGCATTAGCTGTTAATCCTAAGGTTGCCGTCCTCGATGAAATAGATTCTGGGGTTGATATGGATTCTCTTAAGGATATTGCTGGATGTATTCAAGAGCTAAATAATAGAGGCGTTGCAGTTTTAATAATTACTCATTACAAAAATATACTGAATTATATCATTCCCGATCATGTATACGTTTTAGGTAAAGGCGTATTTAGGAAGTTTAGGGATGTCTCTATTGCTAGGCTTATCGAAAAATGCGGCTACGAGTGTATTTTGGGGGAAAAATGCGATTTAATGAGGCGAAAAAATAGTGGGCGATGAATATCCTGAATGGTTAAGGAAGGCGAAAAGAAGAGCTAGAGAGTTTATTGATAGGCTTCCTCCGCCTAAATATGGGGCTCCACTTAATTTAGAGGATATTCTCTCCGAGGATGAGGAACTGTCGACTGTTGAATCTATTGATGATATGCCTCCTGAGGCTAAGAAGGCGTATCTGAGCTTAAGTTTACACGAAGTGAAAAGTAGTGCCGTAGCCATACAGGTTGATGCTAGGGCATGGTACGAGGAATACGTTAAGAGCATTATTCCGAAGGGAGTTGAGATAATGAATACTGATGAGGCGGTTAGGAGATATGATTGGCTTAAAGACTATTGGTTTAAGGCATTCCCCATGACGTTAAATAGGTTGACGGCGATTCACGCTGCTTATAGTAGGGGTGGCGCATTCATACACGTGGCGGAGGGAGTTAAAGTTAGGGATCCTATTCAGAGTTGTTTTATTGTGGCATCTAGTAGGTATGCGCAGTTACCCCATAGCATAGTTATAGCTGAGCCTAATTCGGAGATACATATAATCTCAGGCTGCACCGCGCCATCCATGGTTGGAGGCTCACTTCACGCTGGCTTAACGGAGGTATACGTTAAGAGGGGAGCTAAAGTTGTTTCAACAATGATAGAAATGTGGAGTAGAGAAACGCACTCTAGGCCTCTTAAGGCCGTTATCGTCGAGGATGGAGGCGAGTATATAGAAAACTTCGTAGTGCTTGATCCAGGTAAGTCGATACAGGCTTATCCTACGGTCATTCTTAGGGGCGTAAGCTCATCTACCGTTATGAGAACTATTAGCATAGGCTCTAGGGACGCTGACGTGGATATAGGTGAAGCAGCTTATCTCTTCGGTAAGGGAAGTAGGGCTAGGCTGATAAACCGCGCCGTAGCAATGGATACATCAGTAGTTAGGCAGAGAACTAAGGCTTGGAGTAAGGCTTCAGGCACTTCAGCCTTCTTGGAATGTAGTGGCGTAATCATAGGTGATAAAGCCGTTATAGAGACCTATCCAACGTTGAAGGCCGACGTTAAAGATACTGAACTATACCATGAATCGGCTGTTGGAAAGTTCTCTAAGAACCAGCTGATATACCTCATGAGCAAAGGCTTCTCCGAAGATGAGGCAGTAGCTCTACTGATAAGAGGCTTCCTTGACCCCAAAATACTTAATCTGCCAAAGCCTATCGAGATACAAGTTTCAAGAATAGTAGACCTTATAATTAAGCGAGGGATCGGGTAGTTTAATTGTTCAGCGACCACCTTCTATTCCCTAAAACCCATGTGGTATTACTACAAGCCTCGGCTTCTATCCCTAAATTAAACTTTGAACTTCATTAGTTCGTCCTTGTATATATCCAGCTCTAGCAGAAAATTGTTCAGCATTCTCACGGGTACTATCGGTACATTTAGATGAAATTTCACTCTTGGATGAAGCGTTGTAATAACGACTGGTATGACCTCCTTAAGATCCTTATGGATCCTCTTTTCCCTTATGATCCTCTCGGCTAGCGCCTTGGTTCTAGCTAAATGCTTCTCAACTATCCTCTTGACGCTTGAAGGCGGTATTCTCTTCCACCTCTTACAGTCGATGGATAAAACTAGCCCTCTCCTCACGGCCACTATGTCAATTTCATATCTTTTATTGTCCAGCTTAAACCTATAATTCCTGTTAACCTGAAAGCCGTGTTTTATAGTTATTTCCGATACCAGCTCCTCTACATCGCTCCACCCGAATGAGTTGAGTATAAGCTC
>QMRD01000149.1 GCA_003649225.1 Thermoprotei archaeon
GTATAGTGGTAGAGAATACGTTATAATGAGGCTTAGGCAGGCACTCTTCCACCTTGATAATGCCATTAATCTCCTGAAGAAAGCGGAGAACTTCTCGATACTTGATATTATTCTCCCATTCGGCCTCAGCATGATTCCCGATTTCTTCGAATACGATGCGTATGGTAGGGCTATGGCTGAAGCACACATGACCTTCATGATACTTAGTGAATTAAGATATTACGCAGGGTTCGTTAATCTTGATATACCATATATTGATGACACCACGCCCCTCTGGATGCTTCTTGATGTAGGCTTCGATAATATAATATTTGATCTACTACGGCATATGAAGATTAGCGAGGCTAGGAAGAAACTTGAGGATATTAGGAGGAGCATTATACAGGCTCTAAATAGCTTAAGTAGGGCTAGATTGACTCCGTAAGCTTACTCCTATATGACTTTAGGATATAGTTGTTAGGATCAAGCATTATTTTTTTAGGTTTACTCGGACAAATTATTCTAGTTTCAACGCTGTCTCTACTTCCAATCCATACTCTCTTGTTAACTACGCCCTCCTTGCAGATCACCTGTATATCTAGAGGCATGGCGCCAGTACCCTTGTTCTGGATAAGGATATCTAGGTTATATTTCCCATTTTCCTTGAGGATTGCCAAGACATCGACGCTATATATTGGAAGTGCGTTTCCTCTAATCCACTCCTCTATGAACCAGTCTATATTGATGTTCGTTTTCTCGTATAATACGTTTAGGAAATCATCCAGAGTAATCTCTCTGCCTCCCTTTCTACGAATAAGCTCTCTAAGTACATCTATTAACGTTTCAAGTCCTAGGATGTATCTAAGCATGTGATAGATCCATGGCCCCTTCCCATGTCTTACGGGTTCCCACGAGTATCCAGCGTTCTCTATAGTTATGGTGGATATCGGTGGCTCCTTTAGGGGGACGTAGTCCCTCGGGTAGTCGGGATGCTTGCTCCAAGGATTTAGGTAGAGGCTTCTAGCCTCCTCCAGATACTTTACCGCGCGATTGTAGCCGTATATTTTTTCGACTACTAAGATGGAGCTGTAGTCAGCTATGCTTTCATTTAGCCATATACCTCCTGGAGTGAATGGACTTGCCCTTAGATACCAGCCCCACCATAGGTGGGATAGCTCATGCGATAGTTTATATACGGCATCGACCTCCTCTAGAGTGGAGTATGTGAGGAAGTCTTCGTCGAAGAGTATTAGGTAGGGTGCGGAATATCCATGATATCCTTTAGGTAGTTCGGCTATAGTTATGGGTGAGAAGGGTAGTTTTTCGTAGAGTTCCTTTAATTTATTTAATGATATCCCTATTATTTTAAGAAATTTCTGGATAATTTCATTCTCGTGTTTCGGAAAGACTGCCAGTTTGAACTCGTTATCGCTTTTAATGACATACTTTGCAGCAACTAGAGTTAGTGGCGCTGGGTAATCAATTATATAGGTATACTCATCTTTATTCTCTAGCTCCTTCTTTCCCTCGTATCTGCCGTTAGCGAATACCCTGTACTCCTTTGGAACTTTAACCTTTATCTTGGCCTTTGCTTGAGGCTTTCTGTAGTCTGACATCGGATCCTCCGCTTTAACGGGGTACCATATTTCATCGCATCTCATGAAAGCGCCTATTTCCGAGACACCTCCCCAGAAAGCTTTGCTGTATTTTCTATATCCTTGGAATACTCCGCTGTATGCCATATCGATTACATGGGTTCCTGCTGTTAGTTCCTCGTCGACGCTTATGATAGTATAGTTGAAGGGGAAGTATTCCGCTAGCTTGCCCTTTTCAATTTTGAAGCTTACTTTACGGCCATCCACGAAAAGATCGCTTACATTTAGGCTTTCGTTTAAAGCTAAAATTATCCTATCCCTATCTTTGACATTAACATGGATTTTGGATTTAACTTTTATCTCTTCTTTCTCCGGGAAAATACCTATGTTTAGGTCATATAAACGTATGTTCCACATAATGATATCAAGATAGTGTCTGAACTATTTAGGAATATATTTTATTTGCAGCATATTTCATTAGTTTTATTTTAAAAAGTGATAATTTCGGGGGACTACCCCCTCCCCCTTTCTGTAGTGGTCATTATAATATAAATAATGCATATGAGCATTCGAGCTTGGGTGTTTGATGTGGGCAAGATTGAGTTGAAAAAGTTGAAGATTGAGAGAGTTGGTAAGGTTACTTTAAATAAGCTTGTTGAGGCTGGATATACTCCTGAGTTGATAGCGGTTTCACCTGTATGGCAGATTTCCAGAGAGACGGGGATACCTGAGGAGAAGGTGAGGCTTGTGGCCTCGCATATAAGGAGTGAACTTGGGATAGATTATACCGAGTTTATGACTGCGAAGGACTATATGGAGCTGAGGATGAGGATAGCTAGGATTACGACGGGGTCTAAGGCTTTGGATAATTTGCTTATGGGTGGAGTGGAGACTGGGGCGATAACCGAGTTTATAGGGGAGTATGGTGCTGGTAAGACGCAGCTCTGCCATCAGATTGCCGTGAATGTTCAGTTGCCTAGGAGTGAGGGCGGATTAGAGGCTAATGCTCTCTATATAGATACTGAAGGTACTTTTAGACCTGAGAGGATAGTTAGTATGGCTAAGGCTAGGGGCTTGGATCCGGATACCGTATTAAACAATATTCTGTATGCTAGGGCTTATAATTCTGATCATCAGATGCTCCTTGTGAGAAAGGCATTTGAGCTCGTTAGAGCGAATAACGTTAGGGTCGTTATCGTTGATTCACTTATAAGCAATTTTAGGTCTGAATACCCTGGGAGAGAGAATTTGGCTACTAGACAACAGTTGCTTAATAGTCATATTCATGATTTGCTTAAATTAGCGCTATTCTACGATGTCGCGGTGGTTGTTACTAATCAGGTACTTTCGAGCCCTGACGTATTCTTTAGTAATCCATTAAAGCCCGCCGGAGGTAATGTATTAGCTCACGGATGTACATATAGGGTTTGGATTAAGAGAGGGAAGGCGGGGAGGAGGGTGGCTAGGATACTGGATTCGCCATGTATGCCTGAGGTTGAGGCGGTGTTTAGGATAACTGAAAATGGTATAGAGGATGATAATTCTTAGAGCCTTAAAATATACGCCTCATTGTTGCGTATTTCCGTTGATAGGCGGTCGATTCTGGGAGAAAGCGTTTTACTAGCTATAAAGTTGCCTTCTGAATCAATTATATGTATTTCTCTCTTTTTCTCCGTTGTTACCTTAAGTGTTAACCTCAGTGTTCTTGGTGAAGTTACCTTGTACTTAAGGTCTAGTGTTAGGTTTCTATATTGAAGATTCCTGATGCCGTATTCTCTGCCATTCTCCATTAATTTTTCTGAAAATCCTGGGTATAACTTGATATCTCTAGAGAAGGGTACCGATTGGAAGCCTAGTATGTATCTAATAAAGGCTAGTGTGGTGAATGCACCCCAACCGTAGCCTTCGACGCCTCCAAACTTTATCTTGGGCCACTCCCACTTCTCGTAGCTGACTCCAGGCAATGGTCTATTCTTTTCTAAGGTGGATCTATCCATTGCACTA
>QMRD01000150.1 GCA_003649225.1 Thermoprotei archaeon
ACTATATTAAAGTACTCGGATATGAACGGATTATTGCCGTGATATATTCTCTCACGTACGCTCTGGGAGAGATATTCTGGAAATGTTGTATGAATTGCTGTTACCTCCTGAATCATTCCTTCGATAAAGACTTCAGTTTTCGGGATTAGGTTCTTATTTATAGCGTCATTTATCACTAACATAATATCTTGTGCTCTGCCTACAGCCAGTGCTGGAATTAGGACTATGCCATTTCTACTAAATGTTCGGTTTATGATTTCTATTAGCTTCCTTTCTGTTTCAAACCTAGGAGGCATTATGTCACTGGAACCGCCATACGTGCTTTCCATTATTAGAAGTTCAGCTCTAGGGAATCTATGGGTTGCAGGATCTAGTAGCCTTGTCCTATTGAATTTAAAGTCTCCGGTATATACTAGGTTAAAGAGTCCTCGGCCGATATGTAAATGTACTATAGCCGATCCTATTATGTGTCCTGCCTCGTGAAGGGTTAGCCTTACATCTGGCGATATATCAGTAACCTCTCCATATGTTAGAGGAATGGTATGAGAGATTGCAGTAGCTACGTCCCTTTTTGAGAAGGGGACTATTTTTCCTTCGCGCCTGGCTACATCTATGTAGTCTTCCTGAAGTAGTTTCATTAGGTACATCGTAGGTTCTGTTACGTATACTGCCCCCCTATACCCATACTTAAAAAGGAAAGGTAAAAATCCGCAGTGATCTAGATGTGCATGAGTTATTACCACTGCATCTAATCTATCTATATCAAACTCTCCCAAGTTGAGAAACGGATACTCGTCGGAATTTCCGCTGGGCTTAACTCCTATATCCAATAGTATATTACTTTCTGCTGTCTGTACCAGAATAGCACTACGACCAACTTCTTGAAATCCCCCAAGAGCAGTAATTCTAACCATGCTGTCCTTAAATATTATCGATCTATGGATTTTTTGCCCTATATTATGTAGGAAAACCTTTCTTTCATCAGCATCCTTTCGTAAAAGTTCCCTAATTTGGCGTATAGTTTTCGAAGGCAAGGGAGGCGTTCTAATAACCTTAGGTCTCCAATTAGTTTCAAGAAGTATTCTCTTAAGATTCTGTCCATCTTTCCCTATTACATAACCAGGCTTCTTGGCTGTTATTTCTACTTCTCCTGTCTCATTATTAAAGTATATGTCTGTTATTTCCGCTTCTAGAGGAACTATCTTCAGAATTATTTCTCTTGTCTCATGCTCGCTTTTCCTAACTTCAGGATCTGCTCGAATTACCACTCTCTTCTTTAAAGTCTTCACTATTTCTCTTACTATGTTTTCTCCACCATCAACTAGTACTGAAGGCTTAGTGGCGTATATTGCTATCTTTGGACCTTCAAACTCTATTCTTGTTATGCCGGCTTCAAGAGGAATCTTCGAAAGTATAACATTCCTAATTGTCTCTAAAACTGAATCTACTGACATTATTTCTCCCCTTTTAAGTACCTAAATAGAGTAAACAGCTGACTACGCCTGTTCTCCATATTATTTTTCGAAAGATAGTTCACGATATCCCAACCTTGAGATTACTGCAACATCTACTCCTTCGCCTGAGCCCGGGTCTCTCAACATAGCGGATCTTACAGCCTTTACCGCGAGAGGAATCGCCTCTTTCACCTTAATTTTATCATTATATTCTGTTTCAAGTAATCCTATAGCAATGGGTGATCCGGAGCCAGTAGCTGTGTATTTTTCTCGGGTCACTGATCCAAACCAGTCAACGGTATATAGTTGTGTACCGCTAGCATCTAATCCACCAATTATCATTTGAATTATATAGATGAATGGTCGTGCATTAAAAAGTAGTGTTGACGCCAGTGTCGCAAGTGATTTGATACTCATAGGTCTACCATACTGAGCTTTAAATAGTAATAATTCAGCTTTTAATTGATCAACTAGCTTTTGTGCATCTGCCACTGCACCAGCTATAGTAACCGCTATATAATCATCTATTCGATGTATCTTTTTACCCCTCCTATGTGCTATATAGTACCCACTAGTAACCCTTCTATCGGTAGCAAGAACAACGCCATCTGTACATGCTATTCCTACAGTTGTTGTTCCTTTCAAGATGTAGTTTGAAAGTATCCTTCTTTCTTCTAAATCGGTTATATCCAATCTAATCACTTCTTGCATTTGATAATTGAAAAATCGATTAAATCATCAGCTAGGGAGTATAAAAATCTTTCTTAGTCGTGTTCTCTAACCCTTATCTTGAGTTCTCTAAAAACTTTTTCTGTAGCAAATAAGGTTCGTAGAAAGCTGTTAGCTATTGCTCTTAATTTAGGTATTGTCTGCGAGTATATCGTTATCTCTAGACAATTGCCGTTAACTAGGGCATCTGCCTTAGTATCTCGGAACTTTATATCTTTTATATCTGGTAGTATCGCCTGATACATAGCTTCTGCCATCTGATGTGAAGTAAACTCTATTTCTATGCGAAAGCTATACCTGTACATTTTCTCGCTTTAATATCCTATATTTACCTATTTTAACTATTGGTCCGAGCATTGAGAGTGGCTTTGAATACATAAATTCCAGTATGATTTGTTCGTTAGCAGACCTTACGAAACCTATAGTACACGATTCACATGCCAAGTTATCAAGTTTTTCTAATCGAATATAGGGTACCTGAAGTGCATCGGCAAGCCATAACATCATATGACAGGCATGAGTATCCTCTTTCAATGCCGAAAGACTGAAAAATTCTTTTTTAGGATAAATTTTCCTACCTCGCTGCACTTCACGTATAAGTTTTACCCCTGTAAGACCTAAGACTAATGGATGAAAATTGTATCCTAAGCGTCTTATTCTAAGGAAGAGAATTCTACCTGGGTTACCCTTTAATCCTCGGCAAACAATTATAACGGTACTAGCTGACATACTTGCGGCTGTAACAGCTAGTTCCTCAACATTCATTCTCCCTCTATTAACACGGATGGCATTAGGTAAGACAAAGGCTAAGTCGTTTGCAAGTGTTCTTACTCTAGGTGTGGGGTGCCTGCTTGTTGTTACTAGTATTTTCAGTTTTCACACCTAAGCGCAAGCATGTTATTATAATACTCAAACTCTCTTTTCTTCAATCTCAAACGTTTTTCCCATAGTAGTTCGAGGAATCCAAGCACCTCCTGCGAAGGTGAACCCGCATTTCTTGCATTTCCATATACCTATACTTACTCTTTTTAGTTTTCCTGGAGTGAAACATCTTGGACATCTATGCGGTTCCCTCATTTTTTCTTCAATTATTCTGATCCTTTTTCTTAGTGAAGCTCCGTATCTCGCTCCGTATCTTCCAGCTGAACCAACTACCTTTGTTCTACCCACGTTTCTTCCCTTGCTACAGTTCTAGGCAAGATTGAGAAGAAAGGAAAATATTTAAGGGTTTCGCTTACAGCCACGGCGCTGACAACTTTATGCAATATGCATTACCTCACGTACAAGCCAGCATAATCTAGCAAACTCATCCAGAGGCTCTAAGCCTAAAGGCGGAAAACCTAAGCTTAAATAAGTTCTAACGTAATTATAGAAGG
>QMRD01000151.1 GCA_003649225.1 Thermoprotei archaeon
GTAGGAGCTTGAAAAAAGATATAACGTCTACGTTTAAAACTACGGAAAATACTCTTAATAGCCTTCAACTGGCCTTTTCTGGGAGTATAGGGAAATAGTTTCTCCGGATTCATTCGGGAAACTTATATCATTGTATCATAATAATATTTTCTGATTAATTATCCTAAGAGGATGGTGTCACTTGAAGGAAATAGAGGAAGTTTGGGAGATTATAAGGGATAAGGTAGATATTTCTCTGGAGGATTTCATAGATGAAATAAATAAGGTTAAAAGCAGACTTAAAGTGAAACTTAGTGACAGAGCAGTAGCCATAATTGTAGCGCGAAAGCTAGGTATCGATGTAACAGATATTTTTACGCCTCCAGTAATAGGAAGGGTATTGGAACTAGGAATGGTTAAGAGATCTGAGACTAGAGGACCGTATAGACTATTTACTCTCGTTAACGAGAAAATAAGGCAGTTATGCGTTGCCTTTGGAAGAGAGCACGTTGAATGGCTAGAAAATAAAGAGGATAAAGCAATTAAAATTTCCAAATACGTTATGGCACCTTTTGGAGGCGGAAAAATCCTAAGAGTAACGGAGAAGTCGATCATGGAGGAGCTTCCTGACGACGCTCTTCCTCCAATAGTATCACTACAGCCAGCGCTATCGCCGACAATTGCAGGAATTAAGGACAAGAGAGGAAGCTGGATAGTGTCAGGAGTAATATTAATGGAGGATATATCAGAGTTTTTCTCGTGTCCTCAATGCAGAAGAAGTCTTGAGTTCATCGATAATGATTGGGTATGTCCTGTACATGGGGTCGTTGAGCCCGAGACTAGAAGAGTATTTAGGTATCAAATAGCTGACGAAACCGGTATCTACTCGGCGGTATATTACGGGGAACCAGTAGGTGAAGAGCTAACTAATAAGGCAATAAAGTTTAAGGCTTCATTTAAGGGGGACGAATTAATAATATTCAAGATATATGAAATTACGCCTATTGAAGCATAACAACTGTGAGAGCCTTGCGTCGTCTCCTAGGTGTAATCATAGCGAAAATGAGGGGAAGACCGATAGCATTAACGCACATAAAGGACGTAGATGGTATAGTATGTGGGGCATTATATCTTAAAAAACACCCTGACGCTCTTTTAGTCCTGGCTGAACCAAGTGAAATGAGGGGACCCTTTAACTGGTTTAAACTGTTTAAATGGGACTTTGTAGCTGACTTGCCCTGTCCTGGAAAGGCTGCAATGAGAGCTGATCATCATAAAACTAACAAACCCTGTGCAGAGAAGGAAGCATATGATCCGGATGCTCCTTCTGCAGGCGTATTGGCGTTAAAGTTGCTCGGCTTAGAGAACGATGAAGAAGCAGTGAAACTGGCTGAGTTATCTGTAGATGCCGATACCGCGACGTTTAAGCTGGAAGAAACGTGGAAACTGAACTATGCAATTAAGGGAGCAGACTACAAGGGTAAGCTCTACATAGCTAGAATGCTGGCATTGAAGGGTTTAAAAGCGCTCGAAGACGAGAAAATATTGAAGTGGATGCAAATAGGGCTAGCTAAACATCAGAAAATAATGGAGATAGCTGATAGGATTGAGGTTACGCCGATAACTATAGTAGTCTTTAGGAAGGACTTAGGGCTACACTATAGAGGCCTGTGTGTCGCACTGGGAAGAAGAGGGGCTAAAGAGTTTCAGGCAGTTATCGTCCCCAAAGGTATTGCAAAAAAGAGGGTATACCTAGGCTCGACAGATGCCTCAAGCATCGATACCTCTAAGCTTGCGGTAAAGCTAGGGGGAGGAGGACATAAAAACGCCTCCGGTGCCTTAACCAGAAAGAATTTAACGCAGATACTTGACGAAATAAAGGCACTTTTAAATATTGATAAGGTAACTGTGCATGTGGTGAAAGAAGATCTTACAGTAGAAAAAGTGGTGATGTAATGGAGGAACTCAAGAGGAGAGCTGCACTAAAAGCACTTGAATACGTAGAGGATGGAATGGTTCTAGGAGGAGGATCTGGCAGTACTGTAGCCATATTTCTAAAACTTCTAGCGGAAAAGGTGAGAAAGGAGGATCTTGACGTTACAATTATACCTACATCCTATGATGTCAGAATCCTAGCCTTAAACAATGGATTAAAGATAGCTTCTCTCGACGAATATCCTACGCCCGATCTTGCGATTGATGGTGCCGATGAAGTAGATCCATATAAAAACTTGATAAAAGGAGGTGGCGCAGCATTACTAAGAGAGAAAATAGTTGATTATTCCGCTAGACAGTTAATAATAATAGTTGATGAGACGAAGATTGTAGAAAAGCTATGCAGTAGATTTCCAATACCCTTAGAAGTCCTACCATTTGCGTGGAAGACGGTAATAAATAGGCTATCTAAAATAGGTACAGCAACCGTAAGATATGCTAAGAGAGGGAAAGTTGGACCCATAATAACCGACAATGGCAATTTCATAATAGACTTTAATCCTTCACAAAACTTAACTGATAACCTAGCTGAGCTAAACTACAAAATCTTATCTATTCCCGGTGTTCTAGAAACAGGGATATTTCTCGGAACTCACGTTAATAAGGTAATTATAGGCACACGAGAAGGGGTAAAAATTCTACAATAGACTATGAGCTATCTACGCTATTTACTTAATGAGGAATTAGTGGAAATATATAGTGAAGTAAGAGATTTTTCAAGGAAATTATGTACAGATATCTTTGAGGCATTAATTCTCACAATTCTAAGCCAAAATACCTCTTCGATAAATATGTGGAGAGCTTTCAATGAGCTTAAAAGAAGGATTGGTTGCACACCACAAGACCTATATAGAGCACGTATCAAAGATATCGAGGACGCTATAAGAATCGCCGGGATGTATCGAATAAGATCCAGAAAAATTAAATTATTAGTCAAAAAGATAGTGGAGGAGTACAATGGCGATTTATCGTTCCTAAAGGATATGCCGCTCGAAAAAGCTAGAGCCCTTCTCCTCAGCCTACCAGGAGTAGGCTATAAAACTGCAGATATAATCCTTCTTTTCTGCTTCAACAAACATGTTTTTCCCATCGATACCCATATCTTCAGAATCTCACGTAGGCTTGGATTAATAGATCAAAAGGACGGCTACGAGGTACTACGAAGGAAGCTTGAGGAAATAATTAAACCAGAGAACTACAAACTAGTTCACCTAGCTTTAATACGGCATGGACGAAAGATATGTAAGCCGCAGAATCCACTTTGTGAACATTGTATATTTAGAAACGTTTGCCCCTACTCTATGAGTTCCCGTAAGTGATCTCTAAAGGCTTTTTCTAAGGCTTTAGTTAAAGGAACACCTATAAGTACTGTTGATATAAATTCGCCGACGCAAACCCATAGTATTACAATAAATATGTTTAAGTTAAATAGATAAGATAAGTATGTTCCAACGATAAGCGCTACACTCACTGCAGAGAGAAGCCCCGCTACAATAGCTTTTCCTTTACTAAATTTATAGGACAGATATGCTGCAATAAAATTA
>QMRD01000152.1 GCA_003649225.1 Thermoprotei archaeon
CCAGCAGTAGTAGCATGGACATTAAAAGTAGCTTCTGAGGCAAGAGTAAACTACGTAACCTTCGACGGTGCAGGCGGAGGAACAGGAATGAGCCCCGTACCCATGATGCAGGAGATGGGCATACCTACTGTATACCTAGAATCGATAGTGCTGAAATGTATCAGGATAATGGATAAGAAGGGAATGTACATCCCAGACATAGCTATGGCTGGCGGCTTCGTCAATGAGACACAAGTATTCAAGGCCATAGCATTAAGCAACTTCGGGCAGGGCCCATACGTTAAGGCTATCTCAATGGCTAGAGCACCCCTTGCTGCAGTGTTTAAAGCAAAGTACTTTGCCGAACTCGCTAAAAGCGGGAAACTGCCACCTGCATTCGCCAAGAAATACGGAAGCGATCCAGAAAAGTTCTTCGTTGCACTACATGAATTAAAGCGCATCTATGGAGAGAGAGTAAAGGACATACCATACGGCGCCGTAGGACTATACAGCTACTTCGATAAAATGGCGTTCTCTCTAAAGCAGCTAATTGCTGGATGCAGAAAATGGAGACTAGACTTAATCAGCAGAGATGACCTATTTGCACTAACTGAGAGGGCAGCAAAGGTCACAGGTCTGCCACTACCTGAGGAAGCAGACGCTGACGCAATAGAGGAAATACTTGGACACTAAACTCGTTTATCTTTTTTCACAACTTCTAAATAATCATAGATGATTCCTTTTTTGACCATTTCTTCATAAACACGCCATATACGTTTAGCCGTCAGAAGACACGTGCAAAAGCCTTTTTCTTTGAGGACTTCTCTAACCTCATCACAAAAGTCGATAGGCCTAACTAAGGGATTAATATTAATAGCTTCAACTATAGCTTGCCTAATATCGCTGGTCCTCGGGTAGGGTTTCTTCAGGAAAACTCACCTAAATCTTAAATATGTATCCTGAATATATGATTATTGTGTGATGACTAGGAGGTGATCTCGGACAGGAGGGATGAAGACCTCCACCGCACTGATAAAGTATTTTAAGAATATCAACGTTTTCCTCTAACAGATGAAGAGCTGACTGAGCACCGATGAATGAGGAAACGAACCCGGGCAGATTCTCTCCATTAATTTTACCAACTAAACTAAGTATTTATTGAAGAAGAGGTAAATTTTTATTGGAGTTGTTTTAGAGCTGGGTTTTATATATTGAAATTTACTTCGTTAATTTTTCGATGCAGTTTAGGCAAACATATTTTTTCTTGAATAAAAAGCGTTTTTCAACGCAACAGTCTCTACAAGTGGTTTTTCCACATTCAGAGCACTTGTATGCATGCATCTTACATACGGTTTCTCCGCAGATATAGCAGCTAATGGTATGGTTATCGCATACAGGGGAAAAGCATTCGCTACATAGGGGAATTCTTCTGCTTCCTGTAACAACAGGTATGCCGCATACAATGCACCTTCCAGCGTATATATATCCTCGCTTCTTCTCGATGAAAACGGTACTCTTTAGGCCGTGTCTAGACACTTTCATTAAGGAGCCTTTGCCCTTTTCGAATTTTATATTGTTCATCTTAAATATTGGTCTAATAAAAATGTAGTTGAGTGGTCTCTTTAGATATGGTTCGTACTTCCTCCTTATGTTATCGGCTAGGATAGGGTATCTACTTACCATTTCCTCGGCTTCCAATATCTGTGCTAATTTCCTCTTTAATGTTCTTCTATGTTTCTTTAGTTCGAGGAGATATTTTCTGCTGTATCCTTTATGCTCGATGAGACTTAGCCTTCGCCTTCTACCTCTTTTCCCTATTTTTTCCTCTATTCTCTCTATTTCCTTCTCCAGTTTAGCTAGTTCACTGATTATCATGTTCTTCCGGGGGATTACGTTGTATTTATAATGGTTAATTCTACTCTCCAGTCTCCTCAGCTCCTTCTCCATTTTCAGTAAAATTTTCTCCTTAACTTTCTCGGCCAGCTCCTT
The DNA here is from genome assembly GCA_003649225.1 of Thermoprotei archaeon. Taxonomy (GTDB): domain Archaea; phylum Thermoproteota; class Thermoprotei; order Thermofilales; family B9-G17; genus B9-G17. The sequence goes on from QMRD01000152.1 coordinate 1,969, forward strand.
CTCGTTATCCGGTGAAACAGAGGCTATTTTGACAACATCCGAGTAAACGATTTTCTCTAATACTATATCTTCAAGGAGCTTTCTAATAACGGATCGTGTTAGTTCCTTCTTCTTAGTGACCTTAAATGGCTTTTCATCTATGAAGATAACCATGTAGTCAGGGACTAAGGGATGAATAACTACTCTAATCTTCCGCTTCAATTTCTTCTCGATCTTTCCGATCGGTGGAATATCGGCTACTACTATTTCCTCAACGTTAGCAATCCACCTAGATACCGTGGATGACTTAACGCTTAAAATATCATACCTTCCTAAAGGTATGTATGTTTTCTGTTTAACCTCCGTATCCCTAGGAGGCTTATATTCAGGCAGCTTTATTTCACGTTTATACTTGGCGCATACAAGCTTTATCTCATCGGCTGTTAAGGCGCCTCTGTGATATGTCAGCAACCACCTAGGCCTAATCAATACAGTTTTTCCTTCATCGTAATTATGGTACAGGAATTCTAGGGTCTTTAGTTTGGCTAATATTCCGCCTGAATTATCCAGCTCCAATCCGCTTCTCACTTTAGCTATATCCTGTTTAGTAGCTAATCGCCCTATGAATCTATTTGCAGCGTTTGATAGAACCTTGTAATCCACATCGACCGGATTTTGTGTTGCGAGTATTATTCCAAGGCCGAAGGCTCTGGCCTGCTTTATCAGCATTAGTAGGGCGCGTTTTGAGGGAGGAGCTTGTACAGGAGGTACGTATCCGATAACCTCATCGAAGACTAGCAGGTATTTTAGTCTATTAGTACCTTCTTTCTTTAACATCCAGCTATATAGACAGTTAAGTAATATTCCAACGAAGAAGTGTTTTTCGCTTTCGGTAGGTATCCATCTCAAGTCTATAACTGATATTGTTTTAGGCTCAAATAATCTATCCATATCTAGTTTTTCGCCGAAAAACCACGCCTTAAAACTTGGATAAGAAATTAGTAGGTTTAAGTCCCTAGCCAGTTTCCTACGTTCCTTCGAGGAAATGAACTCATCGATATTTAAGCTTCCCATCTTACTAATACTAGGATTCCTAACCTCCTCTATCAATTGTTCAATGCTTATACCTTCTCCTCTAGCCCATTTCTCATTTATTATGCTTGATAATAGTGCCAGTTCTCGCCTCCTCTTTTCTGAGTAGCCAATTAGTCTCAGAATGCTTAAAGCTGTAGATTCGAGCAGTTCATATGCGGATGATGGGTCTTCCTTAAGTAAGGTATCGTAGTTATATGGAGGATCAAATGACGGAGATATAGATAAGGGTATGCCTAAATTGCTTCTCGGAGTATATATCTTCACCCTAATATTTTCGGAAAATTCCTTTACATTGATTAGATCTAAGTTATATTGCCTAAGCTTTTTAGAATACTCCCTTAAAAGCTCACGATCATATACTTCAGGATCTAGACCACGTGCCCTAGCCTCTGCATCACACCAAGGTCTAAAACTTTCATAGCATGCCAAAGCCAGGGTTGTCATATCGCCCTTAGGATCAAG
>QMRD01000153.1 GCA_003649225.1 Thermoprotei archaeon
ATGTTATAGGAATACTATGTAATATGTGTAGGGATAACGAGAAACCCATAGTTAATCTTGCACAAAAAATGGGCGTCATGTATCTGGGAAAAGTAGGTTTCTACGATGATATAGTAGCTAAGATAGGGGAACCCGCAGGGCTAGTTAATCACAAGTTCTCAGATGATGTAAAAAATATCATTATTAAGATTATTAATGGGAAAGCTACTTAAGAGAGTAGGTTTGATGCTTAACTAAAACGTATTCCAGCATTTCACTCCAGTACTTTAAGGCATCCTCAACGTATTTTCTATCGACTCTTTCTATGGCTGCTCCAGCGTGGACTATAACGTAGTCGCCTGGCTTAATGTCTGGAATAAGGCTTAAATCAACTTCTCTCGTTATACCGCCGAAGTCAACTATTCCTAATCCTTCCTCAAGTATCTTAACAACTTTTCCCGGTACTCCTAGGCACATGGTTACTCCTGAGCCTGCTCCTCCACTTCTTTAGCCATTTCTTCAATTATTGGCTGTAGCATGGCAAGCGTCTTTATAACCTGGGCTACCAAGATATATTTTTTGGTGGCTAAATCCTTAATCGTCTTAATTGCAAACGCTTTCTTAAGAAGCTCAGCATCTCTCTCCGAAACACCGCTTAAAGCTGAGACTGGAGCATTAACTAACTCCTTGGGACTTTTATCCTCAAAAGCCTTATCCAATGCAGCCTCCCATACATCAGCTAGAGCCACTATGGCCTGGGCAAGCTTCACGTACTTATTATCTGCTAGATCTCTTATCGTTTTAATATTAAATGCTTCCTTAAGTAGTTCAGCGTCCTTTTCAGACACACCCTTAATGGCTGAGACTGGAGCATCTAACAAATCCCTTGGAGGCAGATGTGCAAACTTCTTATCTACAAGCAATCCTAGGTTCCACTCCGTAGACATTAGCTTCACCTAAAATCTTAAAATGTTTTACGATTAAAAATGTTATGCTTTGAGCTAAACGATTAAATAATAAAATTCAAATAGTCTGTAGAATTGAAATATTTGGGTGAAAAATGCTCAGAACGTTCTACTTATTCAACATGTTTATGGATTGGCTCAGCGCCATAATTTTCTTTGCAGTTGGTTATCTAGCATATAGGGGGCTTAAGCTAACTAAAGCCAAGATATTTCTATTCCATACGAGTGGATTCATGCTTCAATTCCTAGGGTTGCTGACGCACGGCATAGTAATGCTAACAGTATTTCTATACTACCCGTTAACGGGGACATTTCCTAAGTTAAAGCTTGTATTCTTAGTCTTCTCTATAGCTAAGATGGTGTACTATATATTGACGGCTGTTGGTTATCTAATAATAGCGCTCGGATACGCTCTTAGGAAAAGCGAGAAGTACCGTATTCTATCAACAGCGCCAATACTTCCGTTAATCCTAAATACGAACTTTGAGGCCTTTAACTCAGCCCTAACACTTGTGCTCGTGTTAGAAGCGGCAGCCGTTTATCTTGAGAATAGGGAGAGGGGTTCGCTTAAGATACTGATGGCGTTTATTCTGATGTTTATAAGCCATGCTTTAAGCCTAATAGCTATCATAGGGACATTAGAATTAATCTTCATTGCCGCTAGGATTAGCAGGTACGTCGGAGCAATACTGTTCCTAATGTTCTTGAGAGGGGTGTTGAGGAGAGTTGAAGGCTAGGAGAGTTGAAAGGAGGTCTCAGATAAAGATCATCGCAGATATCTTAGATGCGATAGTTAAAGTGGGCGATGCCAGGGTAACCTATATTCTAACGGCGGCCAATTTGTCGTATGATAGGCTTCAAAGATATCTAAATTTATTGCTTAGGCAGGGATTAATTCTTGAACGCGTAGAAAACGACGTTAAAATATATAGCATAACTAAGAAAGGTTTGGATTTTCTAAGAGAGTTTAAGAGAATAGAGGAGTTCGCTAAGGCATTCGGAATACCTGTGTAAAAATCAATATAATAGTATGGTGTAATTAATCGAGTAACTGTACTTCAAAGCTATCGGACGAGTTGATTATCAATGATCCCTTTGACCGATTTCCTTATGCCGTTTATCATCGTATGTTTAGCTGAACTAGGCGATAAGACCCAGTTAGCTATTTTCTGTCTATCGCTTAAGACTAGTAAAAGATTTCAGGTACTAGTTGGTTCAATCGCAGCATTTATAGTAAGTGATGGTATTGCGGTTGTTCTCGGCGACCTCGTATCCTCGGTTATACCCATTTACTATATAAAGCTCTTATCGGCGGCGCTTTTTATAATCCTCGGAGCAACCTTAATTAGAGGGTGCGAGGAGGGGGACATAATAACTGAGTCTAAAAATCCTTTACTTACGAGCTTCACTGTCGTCTTCCTATCCGAATTAGGTGATAAGACTCAGCTGGCTTCAGGTCTACTTGCATCTATGTATAACACATACTGTGTTTTCATCGGGGTTATCCTAGCATTGTCGCTACTAGCCTGCCTATCAGTCTTCTTAGGGAAGGTTCTTGCGAATAAAGTTGCTATGAGAAAGCTTATGCCTATAGCTGGAATCACATTGATACTTGCTGGAATATATATCGTATTCACGTAAGCAAGTGACGTCTCCAATTATAATCAAACAATGCTATCAATATTCATTTTCTCTAGATACTACATTATATTTTAAAGCTTTCTTAGCATAAAACTAAAATTTCCCTATGCACTGCATTTCCCCATAACGGTAGATACTAAAAGCGATAGGTGAGCTCCTTGAGACAGAGCATGAGAGACGTGTTCAGGACGATCAGTATGCTAATTACCGAGCGTTTGACGTACCTTTATAAGTGGGTTATACTAGCGTCTGCTGTCGGCATAGTCTCAGGAGTTGGCGCAATAATCTTTAAAGAGCTAGTCGAATTTTCAACATACTTCTTCCTAGGGACTATCATGGGGTATAGGGTCGATGCTGGGAGTGGAGCCATAACTATCGAAAGAAGCTGGCTTATTCCAATCGTAGTAGGAGTAGGCGGGATACTGTCGGGAATTATCACATATACCTTAGCGCCTGAAACAGAGGGACATGGAACAGACTCAGTCATAAAGTCAATTCATAGGCTTGCTGGTGAAATAAGGAGCAGAGTTCCTATAGTAAAGGCTGTTTCTACCGCCTTTACGCTTGGATCGGGAGGAAGTGCAGGAAAGGAGGGGCCAATTGCCCAAATAGGAGCAGGCTTTGGTTCGCTACTTGGAAGCCTGCTTAAGCTATCAAGTAGAGACAGAAAAATTCTGGTTGTCTGTGGTGTAGCTGGTGGTATAGGAAGCGTATTTAAAGCTCCCTTTGGAGCTGGAATCTTCTCAGTTGAAGTATTATACCTACAGGATATAGAGGTCGAAGCTATTATTCCAGCCTTTATATCATCAATAATAGCATACGTCATCTTTGCCTCAGTCTATGGGACATCACATATATTTAGCCTTGGAAACATATCGTTTAATCCCATAGTAGAGCTTCCCTTCTACTTC
>QMRD01000154.1 GCA_003649225.1 Thermoprotei archaeon
CTTATCAACTTCCGTAGTATGTGCTCCCTTTAAGCCGACTACGTTTCTGGCAAATTCAACAACTGCCAATTGCATGCCAAAGCATATCCCCAAGAACGGTATATTTTCTTCACGTGCTACTTTTGCGCAAACAATCTTCCCTTCTACGCCTCTTTCCCCAAATCCCGGAAGGAGGACTATTCCGTCGCATAGCCTAACTTTATTAATGATCTTGAGGTTTTTCTCTACTTCTTCAACGTCTATCCATACAAAATTAACTTTGGCATAAAACTCGGTAGCTGCATGTTTTAAGGCTTCCCTTATGCTTAAGTATGCGTCCTTCAATTTAACATACTTTCCACACATAGCTATATTTATCCGCCTTCTAGCACTATCGCGTTTCATAATATAGTTTTTCCAATATTCCCATGAAGGGCTCCTTTTAGGAAGTTTTAATTTATTCAGTATTCTCTCTCCTAAACCCTGTTCTTCTAATATCAGCGGAACCTTATATATATCATCGACAGTATACGATGTGAAAACATCCTCTATAGGTACGTTCGAAAATAATGCTATTTTCGTCCTAGCTTCCCTACGGAGGGGAGTTTCACACCGCGCTACAACAATGTCAGGCTGAATACCTATCCTCCTCAACTCATTGATACTATGTTGTAGAGGTTTTGTTTTCTGCTCGCCTGTTACCTTAAGTATAGGTACCAATGCCACATGGACGAACAATGTATTCTCCTTTCCTTCGTCTAATCTCATCTGCCTTATGGCTTCGAGGAAGGGTAGTCCTTCTATATCTCCTACGGTTCCACCAACTTCTACTAGCGTTATTTCAGCCTTGAACTCTTCAGCAACACGTCTTATTCTTGCCTTTATCTCATCAGTTATATGCGGAATTATTTGTACGCATTTTCCCAGATAATCTCCTCTCCTCTCCTTCTGTATAACGCTTTGATATATTTGCCCCGTTGTTATGTTATTTATTTTGGATAAATTAATGTCTAGAAAGCGCTCATAATGTCCTAGATCTAGGTCTGTTTCGCCGCCGTCCTCGGTTACGAAAATTTCTCCATGCATGTATGGATTCATAGTGCCAGCATCAACGTTTAAATATGGATCTATTTTTATGGCAGTAACACGGAAACCCCTTACTTGAAGGATCTTCCCTATGGATGCTGTTACTATCCCCTTTCCTACAGAACTTAAAACGCCTCCTGTAACGAATATATACTTCGGCATACTTATATGCTTGCTACAGGGTATTTATTCTTAGCGTAAAGTATTAACTACGAAGCAGACTATTCCCAGTGGAAAAATGAGGCATGTAGTGAAGGCATTTAAACGTTTGAAAGAGCAAGATTTTAGAATTTTGAATGCTATAGAAAGGGGCATGGCGCATTACATGTATGTGCCTGTACAGGAAGTAGCAAGACTCTCCAACTATTCAGAGAATTACGTATTAACGAAACTAAAGTTCTTAAACTCCTTGGGTCTTGTTCAAAGGAGACTGGGCGCTTATCCGGGCTTTATATTAACATCACGAGGATACGATTGTCTGGCTCTTAACGCGCTAGTGAAAAGAGGAGTTTTAGCCGCCGTAACTTTAAAGCCCATTGGTGTTGGAAAAGAATCCGATGTATTCGAGGGGCTAACACCGTCGGGTAGACGGGTGGCCGTAAAGTTCCATAGGCTTGGAAGAACAAGTTTTAGGAAGACTAGACGATACCGAGCTTATATTGGAGAAAGAAAACACATATCATGGTTATATCAGGCCAGGTTGGCGGCGGAAAGAGAATATACAGCTCTTACTCTGCTCTTTCCCCATGGAGTATCCGTTCCAGAACCCATCTCCTGGAATAGACACGTCGTAGTGACCTCAATAATTGAAGGAATTCCTCTATACATGAAACCCGAGCTATCGGATCCCCTAGAGGTCTTTTACTCCATAATTGAGAATATATCGAGAGCAGTCATTAAGGCTGAGGTCGTTCATGGAGATTTAAATGAATATAACGTCATAGTAGATTCCGACGAAAATATTACGATTATCGACTGGCCTCAATGGGTGCCAGTACATCACCCTAGCGCAAACATGCTTTTAAAACGTGATCTTTTAGTGCTTTATAGATTCTTTAGAAGTAAATATAAATTGAAGGATATTGGTATGGAGGATATGGTTAAAAAATATGGTTTAGAAGAATATATTTGTTGGTAAAGCGGTGAAAGTATTGAGAATTATAGGCATAGACCTTATGCCTGGATGTTCTATTTATGGAAAAGCTAGGTATTCCGCAGTTATATTAGGTGATGATATAGTAGAAAAATATGAAAATATAAGCTATAGGAAATTAATAGGTTTAATTAAGCGTAAAAAAGTTGATATTATAGCACTAGATAATATATGGGAAATTTTTAGCGATAAAAATCAGTTATTAAAATTGATACAAACAATAGGCTACTCTCCCTTACTTGTCCAGGTTACTAAAACAAAGGATGGAGAACTGCCAGTTGAGAAACTGGCTATAAAACATGGCCTTTGGACTGGCGGAAAACTTTCATCTCTACAGACAGCCGAAATAGTGGCCAAATTAGCGCAGAAATATGTGGGTTCCTACGTGAAAATCTTTGAGGATGAAACACGGATAATAGTATGTCGAGGTAGAAGACTTGGACCAGGGGGCATGAGCAGTGAAAGATACAAGCGTAATATTAACCTCATGATACAGCGGATAACACGGCAAATCAAGAAGACTCTAGACAAAAATAACATTGACTATGACTTATTTATATCTAAGTCAAATATAGGTTTCAAGCGAAGCCTGTTTATAGTCTATGTGCCACGTGAGAGAATTTATGGTATAATTAAGCCTTTTAAATCTCACGATGTACAAATTGTTATAAAACCGGTTGTTAAAAACGAAATAGAATTTGTACCCCTAGGCACTAGCTACTCATCAGCCAGGCTTATGAAAAGCGGTGGAAAACCACTTATAGTTGGTATAGATCCTGGAATAGTCACCGGAATAGCACTGTTAACTTTGGATGGAAAACCGTTACTGGTTATAAGCAGAAGAAACCTAAGCAGAAACGCTGTCGTTAAAATAATCTCTGATTGCGGTAAAGCAGTGTTGATAGCTACAGATGTGCCTAAGCCCTCACAGTTTGTTAGAAAAATAGCAGCAATTTTTGGCGCTAATATATATGTTCCTTCAAGGCCTATTCCCATAGAGGAGAAAAGAAGGCTTGTACAGACGTATTTAAAGGAATATAGCTGGATAGATGTAACCGATAGCCATCAACGTGACGCCTTAGCATCTGCGATTAAGGCATACTCCTCATTTAGACAGAAGTTTAAGAGGCTAGAGGAAGAAATTAGGAAGAAGCTTCTCAATGTGTCTTTAACTGAAGCGAAGGTTATGGTGATAAAAGGACACAGTATAAAGGATATAGTTAATGAATACGC
>QMRD01000155.1 GCA_003649225.1 Thermoprotei archaeon
ACGTGAACGCCTTCACCGCTCCACAATAAGTACACGGATTTAGATATCCCGTTTCTATCAAGGAAGTCCACGATAGCCCTAGCGACTACGAGTATCTCCCTCCAATGCTCTATGCTTCCATCAATATCCCAGATAGGAGAGGTGTAAGCTATATTACTTGGATCCTCAAACTTCTCAGTAGCACTAATACTCCTATAGACGTTAGCGGTAGCGTATATAGTCCTAATCCTACCCCAGCCATACTCCCTAAAGAGCCTTTCAACGTCCTCCATTCTTCTGAAAACGATAGGCTCACCACTCCTCCAGTACCTGAAGAATATCCTCCTATCCCCAGCAGGCTTACTCTCAGCAGCAATCCACCTACCAGTAGAATACTCATAGATCTCCTTCTTAACATCGCTTCTGCTGTAATGTTTCCTAGCGAGATCCATAATTATCCTCACGTTATATATCGCTAAAGCTGGATTTTAAAGTAACATTTAGAAACTAAGCACATCAGCAACCCGGCCGCTTATCCTGTAGTCGGGCTCTCTCCTGCGTCTACCTGAATAATAGGATCTAACATAGGAGTCGACAAGCTTCCTCATACCCTCAGGATCCCTGGATAACATATCCCTAATTCTCTCCTCAAGTTCAGGACAGGAAAGCCCACCACTAGGCGTGAAGAACCTATTAAGCCTCTCCTCTAGGTATATAACTAGTGGGTGCTCCTCACCCATCCTCTCGACGCTGTAGGTCTCTTCAACGTATCCAAGCCTATCGAGCGAATTCAGAATTAAGCTATTAAGTAGCTCCCAAACAACCCTATTGCTCATATCCACCCTATATAGCAGGCGCATAGGAGATATAAAAGTTTGTCTTCTCAGAGGAAGATTGACGAACAAATGCCAGGAATACTCTGCTTATCCGGTTAATCTTATCTATCCTAACCGTAATTAGGTATGCATGGCTCGTAAACGTATGATTCTGATAGCTTTCATGTTAACGTTAATCTACCTCTTATCACCATTAACCTACATTATCCCCCTCAACGTCTATTCCTTTAAAATTCATCTACTGTTCTTAAGCAAATCTCCGCTCCTATGGAGCAAGATATACTCAATCTTAGGCAGTGTTAATGCGTGTGCCAGAGAACCGCTATCATCTCTCCTGCTTTACACCCCCGAGGAGTACTGGGGGGAGGCGGCTGAAATTCTCAATATAGCACCGCCCAGATACTATGTTGATACTGTAACTGTTCTTATGCTGATTAACGCTAGTGAGTGGAAGTACGTTAAGGAGGCCATCATCCTCTATAAGAAGGGTATCGTCCCCTTTAAGCCCTCATCACAACCATTAATCGAGGAGTACGTTAAGCCTCTTCCTATTTCAGGCGAGGAACCCATCCTGGACTGGAGATACATGGTCTACATATTCACATATAGGCTTATCTGTAATATGAGTAATGCACTTGATACAGCCAAGTATCTCTGCCTCTATGTTCACAATTACATGACCTACGATATAGCTTACTGGCATAGGCGCTCGCCTAAGGTTTTAATTGAACTCAGAAGGGGCACCTGCACAAACTTCTCCATACTCTATGTGGCCATGTGTAGGTCGATAGGGATACCAGCTAGGCTCGTTAGGGACAACAGCATTAGCAGGATGACCCATGCATGGTCCGAGGTCTATATCGAGGGATGCGGCTGGATACACGTTGATCCAACAGTTGGATGCTTCAACTGCTCCAGCTACTATATGGAGAAATGGGGCTTCCCCTTTCACATAGTTAAGGCCTATAATCCTATTAGAGGATGGATAGACGTTACGCCGAGCTACGTACCGGACTACGGTACCGTGATTGGTGAAGTTCTCGTGGGAGACAAGCCAACCTACGGCGTGAACGTGGAGGTCTATTATCCCGGAAACGAGGATAGGCCATTGCTGGAATTGAAGACAAATGCCACGGGACTTTTCTCCTTTACGGCAGCTGAGGGCAGATATTTACTGAAAATATATTATCAAAGCATCTTCAAGATAATTGAGATTGAGGTTAAAGCAGGCGGAACAGTGAGAATAAAAGTTAACCTAGGATAACATTCAGTTCCCTTATCCTTAGTATGAATGTATATGGGTGATAGGTTTATCTGTAGTTGTCTGATGGCCCTGTATTAGCGCCATTTGATAATCTAATGTATCTAGTTAATTGCTATCCTATGCTTAGTACATGTTTATTCTTCATCCATATTGAGCGAGAATGAGCCTAACATATGTGAGCTTAGCTTAAATCTACTATTGAAGCAGGTTCATTGCTAGCAGTGTTAAAGCTTTATCTCTTTCATCAGATCCTTAATCATTTTATATACATCGATTGCTCTAACTACTGCGCCGCAGTATGGGCATTTAACTGTATCCCCTTTCTCTGGGAGATCTATATTTGCTCCGCAGTTGGGACACTTTACAGCCTTTAGAACTATTCCCGACGACGATATGAGCTCAGCTAGCTTAACGAAATCTATTGCCATAATTTTTCTAGGCTTTAGTTTCTCATAGCTTTCCCTTACAGCCGTCCTGAAGGCTACTATCGTTTTCTCATAGGCTTCAGCCGCTAGGCTTCCATAGGCTGGGGGAGGATTGCCCTCGTATCTTGCTTTCACCACTAAATCTCCATTCCTCCTCGTAAACTCAGCCTTTATATTGAAGTATCCGATATCTACGAGCTTGGTAGCCGTAGTTGATCCTACCGTTACGGTAAATCCGTCATCGCCTCCACTAAAGCTTCTGCTTCGCTCAACAATCGTTTTCTCCAAGTTTAGCTTTATGTTTAGGACGTTTTCACTGACTTCATAGGATATGTTTTGTAGCGTTAGCTTCTGGAAGACGTTAGGAGTCTCCTTGATTATCTCACTTAGATAGTTGCCAGCACCCTCCACAATTATGTCCTCACTAAAGCTCCAAAACGTCCTTCTAGAGGAGGAGTAGGCAATCGCAAAGAACAGTATAGGGAAAAGGACGAGGGAAATTATTGCAGCAAAAGGAGGAGCTAACATGAAAAACATTAAGATAAGCATAGATACTATGGCTAATCCTACAGATGTGCCAGCTTCATAACTTTCAGCCCTAAGACTTCTTAATGCCTCCTCCAGATCCCGTTTGAGGGGCGTTTTGAGCCCCACGTGTCTGTAGGGGAAGATCTCGCTATATAACTTACATATAGCTTCCTCCCTCGTTAAACCCTCCCTCATTTTTAAGCTTATCATCCTATCCACAGTAGCCTTAGGTTCAATGGTAATTACAGAGTAGTAGTCTATGAGCCGATCATACATCTCCCTCAATTTATTTTCACTCTCCAAATAAATCCCCAATTAAAATTAAGTAACTTTAAATGATAAGCTTATCTCTGGTAGCTCGTAATAACAACATGACACGAAGTATCTATTTGGGCTGTAAGCATGCTC
>QMRD01000156.1 GCA_003649225.1 Thermoprotei archaeon
AAATGGGATGGATCTATACCTTCTATTTCGGGATTGCTAACTCCAGGTGCAAATGCTGGATCTACAACGTCAACGTCTATTGATAGATACATGTCTTTTCCTCTAAGAGTATCGAGAACGGATAATGGTTCCTCTTTCTCTTGCATAATATCAAAGGAGGTTATAGCTAACAACTCCCCCTTATTCTGCTGTAAATAATTTATTTCCTCTTTTGAGACTGCCCGCATGCCGAGAATTATAATTTTATCAATTTTGGATCTAAAACTTTCATGTATACGACGTAAAACTGTAGCATGAGTTAATGGATCACCAGGAGGGTATTCATTCCGTAAATCTAAGTGCGCGTCGAATACCACTAACGTAAAGGCATTGCTTACATGTTCTTCCAATCCACTAATTACTCCATATGTTATCGTGTGTTCTCCGCCTAAAATTAAAGGAAACTTTTTTACGGAAATTATATCAGCTACTGCGTCAGTTACCCTTTTCAGAGTTGTTTTGACGTCGTGTGTTACTACTAAATCTCCCCAATCATATATTCCATCAATTTCATCGACATCAAGTCCGGCTCTGAGGCTATATGATTCCACATTAGCGGCGGCAAGCCGTATAACATTAGGTCCAAATCTTGAACCTGGTCTATAGCTGGAGGTAGAGTCGTACGGAACCCCCAGAATTACTATTCTAGCCTTTTCCCATATTCTCTCATAGCCTCCAAAAGGAAAAACGTTAGAATCTACATAGATGTTTTCTAACATAGTTTACCTCCTCCTTAATGATCAACGGAAGATTATAAAATCCCTTACTTTAACTTATTGTATGTTCTTCAACCACCCCTATCCTGAAGGAACATGCCCGCAAATCTCCCTGCAAAAGCGAGGGCTAAATGGATAAAAGTTATAGAGGCTAGAGATAAGAGAGAGAAAATAAAAGCGTTAGAGGAGTTTCTATCAGCCATACCGAAACATAAAGGTACTCAGAAGCTCGTATCACATATCAGAAGGCAAATAGCGTTATTAAAGAGAGAAATTGAGCTAGAGAGGAAGAAGGCTAAGGGAGGCAAAAAGAGTAGTTTTATGGTGAAAAAGGAGGGTGATGTACAGGCAGTAATTATAGGCTTAACAAACGTAGGTAAAAGTTCATTCTTGAGGTTGCTTACAGCAGCTAAACCCGAGGTTTCTCCAGAGCCCTATACTACCAAAAAGCCTATTCCAGGGATTTTTCTTTATAAGGATGTATACTTTCAGCTAGTTGAAGCACCAGCTCTACTGGCAGAGGCAAAATCGCTGGGGTGGACTCCGCAGGTGATGGCCCTTTGTAGAAATGCCGACGCATTAATAATTATGGTGGATTTATCGGGCGATCCCCTATACCAGTTGAACGTTATAGTGAGGCTTCTGAACGAGTATAAAATTACGCTAAAGGAACCCAAGGTTAAAGTAAAGATAATGTATCGGAGAAGTGGAGGTATTCAGGTTATAGGCGATATTTCTGATGCATCCTCAAAGCAGGTTGAAGAATTATTGAATAGCTACGGAATAAGGAATGCCTTAGTCAAGGTGGAAGGGAAGGCTAAGCTAGAGGATATTGAAGAAAGCATACTATTTGCCGATAGTATATATAAGCCAGCTATTATTGTGTTAAACAAAGCAGACCTCTCTGGAGCATTCAAAAAGGCTAAGATCTTAGCTGAAAAACTACAGAAACACGGATTTCCGGTAGTTGCAATCTCATGTATCGAGAAGACGCTTTCAAGCAGGGATCTAGCGGCTTTCATAGGAGGGACATTGCTGGAGAAGCTAGGGTTAATAAGAATATATACTAAGGCGCCTTACAGTAAGACGCCTTCTAAGAGGCCTCTAGTAGTCAAAAAAGGATGTACGGTTATTGAAGTTGCCGAAAAAATCCACAGCAGGCTTGCTAAGAACTTTAAGTATGCTAAGGTGTGGAGCAATAGAAACAAAGGTGGACCGGTGAAGGTTGGACCCAACTATGAACTGGCCGATGGCGATGTAGTGGAAATATTAGCGTATTAAAACTTTTTTATTGCTTTTAATGTTTAATCATAACGATTAAATATATTAATATCGTAGTGTGTGTTTTCCTTAGGTGGAAGTTTTGGTTAATGAGGTAATTCTCAGGGTTGTTGAAGCTAAACAAAGGGATGTGGGTAGAAGCATTGTTAGGCTTGATAGACAAAGCATGCGGAAAATAGGAGCTGAGACGGGGGATTTTGTTGAGATTATAGGAAAGCGGAGTACAGTTGCCATAGCGTGGCCAGCTTATCCGGAGGATGAGGGAAGGGGCATCATCAGAATGGATGGTATAATTAGGAATAATGCTAAAGTATCAATAGGGGATAGTGTAAGAGTGAAGAAGGCTGAGCTTAGACCAGCTACAAGGGTCATACTAGCACCAACCGAGCCTATAAGGTTTGGTGAAGATTTTAAAGAATACGTTAAGAGGCATCTGGAGGGTAAGCCGGTATCTAGGGGAGATACAGTCATTATACCGGTTTTGCAGATGGCGCTAAGGCTAGTAGTAGTTTCAACGCAGCCAGCGCCCATGGTGTACATTACAGGCGATACTTTCCTAACTATAAGAGAGCAACCTATAAGAGAGCTAGAAGTATCTATTCCGAGGGTAACTTACGAGGATATAGGTGATCTTGAGGAAGCTAAACAAAAGATAAGGGAAATGATAGAGTTGCCCTTAAAACATCCGGAGCTTTTCAGAAGGCTGGGAATTGAGCCGCCGAAAGGCGTGCTTCTCTACGGGCCTCCAGGTACGGGTAAGACTCTCCTAGCAAAGGCCGTGGCCAACGAAAGCGGTGCGCATTTCATAGCAATTAATGGACCTGAAATAATGAGCAAGTATTACGGTGAGTCCGAAGCTAGATTGAGAGAGGTGTTCAAAGAGGCGCAGGAAAATGCTCCATCTATTATATTCATAGATGAGATAGATGCTATAGCTCCACGTAGAGAGGAGGTTACGGGTGAAGTAGAGAGAAGGGTTGTAGCACAGTTGCTAGCGTTAATGGATGGGCTTCAGAGTAGAGGTCAGGTAATAGTTATAGGGGCAACTAATAGACCTGAGGCTTTGGATCCCGCTTTACGTAGGCCGGGAAGATTTGATAGGGAGATAGCTATAAGGGTTCCAGATAAGAGAGGCCGAAGAGAAATTCTTCAGGTACATACGAGAAACATGCCGCTTGCCGATGATGTGGATCTAGATGAACTAGCTAGCTTAACTCACGGTTTCACAGGTGCCGATCTAGCAGCATTGTGTAGAGAGGCAGCTATGCATGCCCTAAGGAGATTTCTGCCTAAAATAGATTTAGAAAAAGAAGTTATTCCAGCAGAGGTTCTGGAGAATTTAAAGGTAACAAGAGAGGATTTCATGGAGGCGCTTAAGGATATACAGCCATCTGCTA
>QMRD01000157.1 GCA_003649225.1 Thermoprotei archaeon
ACTCTCCTTGGCTATTAATGCGTATATCCCAGCTAAGAATCCCTCCTTTAATACCTCAATTTCGTGATCTTCTAGCAGCTTCCTTCCATTATCGGTAGTTGAAGCACCCACTATCTTAGGCTTTTCAACTTCTATTCTTCTCGGATCAGGTATTCCACCTAAGTTAATAATCATTTTTGCTTTCTTTTTAATAGCCCACTCAACTATAGCATTAGTTAAATCGTGCATTACCTCAACAGGTATAGCAACTTCAGATAATATAACCACTATGCTGTTATGTCTGTAGATTCTGATGGGCATTGATGGACGTCCTTCGTGAAAAACTAGCACGGGAGGAAGCTTCTCTGAGTCTATATAACCTACCTCTTCCATTCCAAGCTTCTCTATGAGATACGATGCTGCTATAGCGCCTACAAGACCAACATCAGGCATTCCTGTCACTATTATTACATTGTCCTGTATGCTTTTAGTTTCAACAATGGTAGCCATAATAACCACATTATATATATCATAACTATCTCTTAAAATAATTTATACGCCGTCTCTAGGGTTGCAGACGAAATGGAAATCTCTATAACTATCAAGACGAATTACGGCGGTTTAGAGGGGGTTCTCTACAAGATAATTCTTAAATATATCTACTTGTTTTAAAAGGAAGGGTGGAGGCTATGGTTTTCAGAGTAGCTATAAATGGATTTGGACGAATAGGCAGGCTTTTCTACAGAGCAACCCTACAGTATCCAGAGTTCAAGGAGAAGTTTAAAGTGGTTGCTGTAAACGACTTAGCTGATGCAAGATCGCTGGCTTTTCTACTTAAATATGACTCTGTACACGGTAAGCTGAAGAATGAAATTAAAGCTGAAGGAGAATACATAATAGTCGATGGCGAGAAAATAAAGGTTTTCAATATTCCGGACCCAGCTCAGCTACCATGGAAGGAATTAGATATAGACATAGTCCTTGAGTCTACCGGAAGATTCAGGGATAGACCGAGCGCCCAAAAACATCTTAATGCAGGAGCAAAGAGAGTAATAATTTCGGCTCCAGCAAAAGACCCCGATATAACGATTGTCATAGGAGTAAACCATGAGCTTTACAACCCAGCAAAACATTATATAATTTCAAATGCTTCCTGTACAACCAACTGTTTAGCGCCTGTTGTTAAAGTTCTACATGAAAACTTCAGCATTAAAAGAGGTTTCATGACAACAACACATGCATATACAAATGACCAACGGCTACTTGACATGGTTCATAGGAAGGATCTAAGAAGAGCAAGAGCAGCCGCTTTATCGATAATTCCGACAACAACTGGAGCAGCGAAAGCTATAGGCTTAGTACTACCCGAACTGAAAGGTAAGCTTGATGGACTAGCTTTAAGAGTTCCTGTTGCAGATGGCTCAATAGTTGATTTAGTGGCAGAGGTTGAAAAGCCCGTAACCAAAGAAGAAGTAAACAATGCATTTAAGGAGGCCGCTGAAACCTACCTAAAGGGAATATTAGAGTATACGGAGGAACCACTGGTATCCCAAGACATCATAGGAAATCCACACTCAGCAATAGTTGACGGATTAAGTACAAACGTTATAGGAGACACACTAGTAAAGGTACTAGCCTGGTACGATAACGAATGGGGTTTCAGCTGCAGACTAGTTGAACTAATGCTCTACATGGCCAAGAAGGGACTATAAAATAGTTGCGAATAATTTTTATTCTTTTATACCTCTTGACCGATGATCCTTTGGCCCTATGTTATAGAACTTTACTATATATCTACTTTCGATTAGGAATAATATTGTAGGAATAGTGCTAATACCGCTAGTTTTTACTTTAGGAAGTCTTAAATATTTCCATTCTCTTTTAAAGAGAGCGGTGGAGACTATGCTTAAGGAGTATGATCTAAAAACTCTTGACGACGTGGAGCTGAAAGACAAGCGTGTTCTTGTAAGGGTAGACATAAACTCGCCCGTAGATCCTGAAACTAAAAAGATCCTCGATTATACTAGGATAAAGAGTCATATTGTGACGATAAAGGAGCTATCCGATAAGGAGGCAAAAACTATAATCATAGCTCATCAGGGGAGGCCGGGCGATCCTGATTTCATAAGCCTTAAGCAACATGCTGAAATTCTTTCAAATCTATTGGGTAAGGAGGTACTATTTGTAGACGATATATTCGGCGAGAAAGCTAGGAATGCTATCAAGAATTTAAAGAGCGGTCAGATATTAATGCTAGAGAATGTTAGGATGTGGAAGGGTGAAAGGAAAAAATTAACAGCAGAAGAACATTCGAAGAGTGAATTAGTTCAGAGCCTAGCACCACTAATTGATATTTTTGTCCTAGATGCATTTGCTGCTGCACACAGACTACACGCCTCTATTGTGGGTTTCATACCAGCTGTAAAAGAGTCGGTTATTGGAAGAGTAATGGAGAAGGAACTAAGGGTTCTATACAAGGTCGTTGAGGCACCTGAAAGGCCGATAGTATACATCTTAGGCGGGGCCAAAGCTGAGGATTCAGCGGAACTTGCTAGAACGGTTTTAAGCGAGAAGCGTGCTGATTTCATATTAACAGGAGGATTAGTAGCCAATCTTTTCTTGTTTTCCAAAGGAATCGATATAGGATCGCCGAACGTTGAAGTATTGGAAAAGAAGGGCTTCCTAGAGCTTAAGGACGAAATTTCTAAATTACTAGAGGAGTACGAGGATAAAATACTGCTACCGGTAGATCTGGCCGTGGAGCTTCCTGACGGAAGCAGGGAAGAAGTAAAAGTTGAAGAGTTACCTACTAGTTATCTAATCAAGGATGTAGGTAAGAAAACAATAGAAAAGTACTGCGAGGGTATAGTAAATGCAAAGACCGTATTTATGAACGGGCCAATGGGAGTCTTTGAGAAACCGGAGTTTGCAATTGGAACAAGAGAAATATTTGAGTGTATAGCTAGATCAAGTGCCTTTTCTCTAATAGGGGGCGGCCATACTTTAGCGGCTGCTAGGAGTCTAGGATATAGTGAAAAAGTTTCTCATATGAGCACGGGTGGCGGAGCACTTATGACTTTTCTAATAAAGAAGACTTTGCCGGCAATCGAAGTATTAAAGAAGTACACTAAGTAGGTGAAATGTATGGAAAAGAAAATTGTTGTAATAGGTGGTGGACCAGCTGGTTACACGGCAGCCTTGGAGGCATCGAGATTAGGTGGTTCCGTCACATTAATAGAAAAAGATAAGCTAGGCGGAGTATGTACTAATCGCGGCTGTATACCGACTAAAACGCTAATTTCTCTGGCTAATACGTTCAATACCGTGCGAAAAGCTAGTAAGTATGGAATAAGCACGGGCAACGTTGAGCTTAACGTAGAGAAGCTATTCAAGAGAAAGGATCTTGTAGTAAATAGGTTAGTCAGAAGCATAGAGCATCTACTTAA
>QMRD01000158.1 GCA_003649225.1 Thermoprotei archaeon
TAGCTATAGCGAGGACTATTACTGTGGCTGATATGTAAATGTAGGGTGAGAGAGTTTTACTCCATTTAGCCTCTATGGTCATGGGAGAGTTGACGGTAATGTTGAGCGTGGGGGAGCTTGTAATTATTTTGCTGTTGATGTACCATCCCTCGAATACTATATCGTATGGGAAGCCAGGATAATACGTAGTATTCACCTTTAATGAAATTATGGATCCCTCATCGTACCATCCGGAGCCTGAAATATAGCCGTACTCGGATACAACTTTAACGTAGTACTGCTTCCTCCACATGGCTTTAAGCGTGTAAGGTTTATCCACGGTAAACGTAAGGTTTAGACTAGTGGATACAATGCTATTATTCACCATCCATCCAGTGAAAACCACCCTAGTATCATCTCCATAGTCGATTGTAGAGGGGGATAAACTTACCGTAGCGATAGAGTCTTCATCATACCATCCTGAACCCGATATATTACCGTATCTTGACGTAGCGTTAACGTAGTATTGTCTCCTAAATATAGGCTTTAAAAGTACGTTATCCGTTAAATTCACTATCCTGAATGTAGAGGTTGAGCCATCGCTCCATTTAATGAAAATATGCTTAGTGTTATTTATTATATAAACTGGTTCAATAGATATATTGTAGCATCCCCTAGGCAGTATAGTGCAGGAGCCATAGCATTTTGCTCCATTAACGTAGAAGTAAAAGCCCTTAAAGACGTCGGTGAAGATGAGTTGAACCCCGCCGAAAACCCCGTAATAGTAGTCGCCGCCAAAAGCCAGTAATCCATCACGCCAACTAACCGAGTAGACCCAGCCTTTCACCCAGTATTTCCACTTTAAATTACCATCCGCATCGAAGAGATAAAGATAGCCATCACAGCCTCCAACCGCCAGCAAGCCATAGATATTCCATGCAACGCATTTAATACACTCCTCCGTCTCATATTTCCACTTTAAATTACCATCCGCATCGAAGACATAGACATAGTGGTCGCAGCTACCCACTGCCAATAGATTACTATTATTCCATGCAACACACCAAACCCACCCTTCTGTCCTATACTTCCACCTTAAATTGCCGTTTTCATCAAATACGTATATGTGGCTGTCAAAGCTACCAACAGCCAATAAACCATTATTGCTCCATGAAACACACTCAACACGGCTATTAGTCTTATACCTCCATTTTAAGTCACCCTTCTCATTAAAAACATAGACATAGTGATCATCGCTTCCCACTGCCAGAAGGTTATTATTGCTCCAAGCAACGCAGTAGATAGGGGCATTTGCCTTATACTTCCACTTTAAATTGCTGTAGGCATCGAACACATAGACGTAACCATCCCAACTTCCCACAGCCAGCAGATTATTGCTACTCCATGCCACATATTCAACATGGTCCCCTGTCCTATATTTCCACTCTAAACCGCCATCAACGTTAAAAACGTAGACGTAGTTATCCCAGCTTCCAGCAGCTAGCAGACCGTTACTGCTCCATGCAACGCATTTAACGTAATTATCCACCCTATACTTCCACCTTAAACCGCCATAGGAGTCGAAGACGTAGATATGGCTATCAAGACCACCCGCTGCCAGCAGGCCACCATTACCCCATACGATACAGGAAATAGAACCTCCTGTCTCATACTTTGTTTTCAATGCACCATGGCCGTCGAATATGTAGACGTAGCCGTCCCAGCTACCAGCCGCCAGAAGATCATTATTGTTCCATGCAATACATGCGATATCTCCTCCCGACTTATATTTCCACTTTAAATTGCCCCCCGAATCGAATACATATACATAATTATTCCAGCATCCTACAGCAAGCATACCGCTGTTACTCCATGCAAGACAGTAGACGGGTTCATCCATCTTACACTTCCACACTGGATTACCCTTTGAATCAATTACGTAAATACAGGAATCGCTTCCTACAGCAAGCAAATTATCGCTACTCCACATAATACAGTAAATAGGTCTTCCCAACTCATACCTCCACTTTAAATCACCACAGGAGTCAAAGACGTAAACACGTCCATCAAAGCTCCCAACAGCCACCAATTCATTACTACTCCATGCAATACGGTGAATAGGTCCATCTATCCAATACTTCCACTTCAAATTGCCCTCAACATCAAAGACGTAGACGTATCTATCCCAGCCCCCAGCGGCAAGCAAACTACTGTTACTCCATGCAACACACTCGATATCCTCCATCGTCCTATATTTCCACTTCAAATTACCGTAGCTATCGAATACATAAATGCAGTCATCATCACCTCCAGCAGCAAGTAAACCATCATCACTCCATGCAACATACTCAACGCAGGCTTCCGCCCTATACTTCCACCTCAAACTACCGTTTACATCAAATACGTAGATGAAGCTATCCATGCTACCCACGGCCAGCAGCCCATCATTACTCCACGCAACACATTCAATACGAGCTTTAGCTCTATACTCCCACCTTAAACTACCGTTTACATCAAGCACCAATACATAGCCGTTCCTCGTCCCCACAGCCAGCAGGTCATTATACCAGCTTAAAGTTAGCGGCGTACCAAGTATCTCCACTATCCACTTCGGCTGTGGCTGAGCATACACGGTCTCGAGCTGTAAAATTACGAAAACCAAGAATATAGCTAATCTCCGCATATCCACCTATAGCATCCTACTAAACCAAATATATATTTTCCTTTACAATCCCCTATATTCTCTATCGTAGAAATTCTCAATTTTCTCCTTTACTGATTCATCGAAAAGCAACTACACCCCTTCGAAGTAACTTCGCTCCTGTGAAGTAAAATTACCTTGAATCATTAGAATGCTTAACTCTAAGATCAGCCTGAGAGTAGCATAACACAGCCTAATACATTGCCATTTAAATAGTTAGATTATTAAAGGATATATTTTTCTACATAGCATCTAGTTTTCATAGTGGGATCTCTATGATACTGGGTAGATCTGAGTTGCTTAGACGTTTAAACGATAATCCGCCGCTAATTGAGGGTCTTATCGACCCCGAAACTCAGGTTCAGCCCGCAGGTATTGAGCTTACCCTAAGGAAAGTCTACAGGATTTGTGGTGCCGGCTCAATAGATTTTGATAATAGCGGGAGAATTATACCCAAGTACGAGGAGCTCAAGTTTAACGGTGAGTGGATTCACCTAAGCAGGGGCATCTATATTGTTCAGTATAATGAGGTTGTAAATATGCCGCTCGACCTCGTTGCTATAGCTAGGCCCCGCTCTTCTTTGGTTAGGTGTGGTGCGACCGTCGAGACTGCTGTATGGGATCCGGGATATAGGGGTAGAAGCTACTCCCTACTCATAGTATACAATGAGGAGGGTATAAGATTGAAGAGAAACGCTAGGCTAGTACAGCTAGTTTTCATCAAGGTAATGGGAGATACA
>QMRD01000159.1 GCA_003649225.1 Thermoprotei archaeon
GGAGACTATAGCTTTTCTAAACACAGGATTCACCTCTGACACCCTTGATATACATATTCCACTAGACATTGCTGAGAAGCTTAAATTATGGCCGCCGCCATCGAATGCTGTGCTTGAATCCCTTGATACGTCAGGCGGTGAAGTTTTAAGCTACTTTATACCGGATGCCGTTAAATTAACCGTATTAGAGGATGATAGATGTTCAAAGACCATAACCTGCAACGCTATTATTACAACATATGAAAGAGAGGTTCTACTCTCAGACGCCGTTATAGAGGAGCTTGAGATAGAAATACTATCCCCTAAAACAGGGCTATGGAGGTTCAAAGGAGAGGAAAAGGTTAGGAAGGGAGTAGCCCCCGAGGATTAATCTAAAATATCAACCTAATAGGCTTCCCTATTGAAACCCATCTACTAGGTAGAGCTTAGGATACGCTGGAGAATAAAGCTAATATACTCATTTAATATGTTAATTCTACTCGGGCGATGAGCCGTGGTGGTTCGTTCGTCCACCATCTATAGGAGCGCAGCTAAGTGGCGAGCCCCTATAATAATTCTTGACGGCGGGGTACTGAAGGCTAGGAGGATGCTAATGTACTATTCGAGGTATCACGGCTATACAGTATTGCCTAGGGGAACAGCTATACCTGATTTCATAATTAGGAAGATGCTAAGTAGGTACGATAACGCAATTCTACTGACGACGGATAAGGATTTTCTTGGAGCCGATAAAGCCATAGTTCTTGACGTAAATTACGTCGGAAACAAGGGTAGCAGGGATCTAGCCCTAAAGATAGTTAAGCTAACATATAAGATGCTAGGAAAAACTGAAAATTAGAGCCTTAGGAGGGTATCGTCGCCTTACTTTATTACATGGCATTATCTTCCTTATTTTTGCTCAGTATTCTATAGTAATATCGTGTTAGAGAAATACTTAAATATACTCCAGGCTAAAGAAAATTCGTGGTTAAATGAAGTCTAGAACTTATTATCTTGGGTTACTGCTATTATTAGCTCTCGTATCTACAGTGATTTCCTCAATTCCTCTGGTTTTGGGGCGACCGTTTCCGCCAGTCAAATGGTATAGGCTATTGAACATAGGCGGCGTGGATACTATCGGCGAAGATCTGGACTACTATAATGGATACATATATGTTGTAGGTCACACCGATGATGTTAAGGCTGTTGTAGCTAAATACGACTTTAACGGGAGGCTTATATGGAACATTACCCTTGATTCAGCTAAGGCATATGCAGTCGATGTTTACGAGGACTATATTTATGTTGCCGGATTTAAGAAGGAAGGCGTTGAACTCGACCTTTTCGTCGTCAAGCTTGATCTCGATGGAAATCAAGTATGGAATGCTACATTCGACTATGGCGTCAATGAGAAGCTTCACGGTATAGTTGTTGGAGACTACGTATATGTTACTGGCTACTATTATACGGGTTCATCACTAGCCCTAGTAACCCTAAAGTTGAATAAGTCCGATGGAGGGCTGATTGAGGATAGCATCTTTGATAAGGCTGGAGATGAGGTCGGTAAAGATATAGTGCTATACGGCGATTACATCTATGCTACAGGATATACCACAAGCTATGGTTCCGGCGGTAAGGATGTTGTATTAATTAAATATAATTTAAGCCTTGATATTGAATGGAACGTAACATGGGGCACTGCCAGCAACGATGAAGGCTTTGGAACGGATGCCGATGAACTAGGAATATATGTCACTGGAATTAGTGCTGGGGATGGACTAGTACTCTTCTTTGACCACGACGGCAGCAACATTTGGAGTATGACGTGGCACGGCACGCTACTTGACGCCTTTACCGACCTAGATATAATCGATGGAAATATTTACCTAGCGGGATATACCACGAGCTACGGCTTGGGGGAGGCAGACATCCTTATTTCGAGATACGTCAGGAGCGGCTACCAAATGTTTAATAGAACCTTTGGAGGTAATCTAGCAGATGCCGGACATGGAATAGTAGTAGCAGATAACTCATTATTCATAGTTGGAGATACGAGCAGCTTTGGAGTATCCTCCAAAAACCTAATACTCGTAAGGGTTGAGCTTCCCAAGAGCACCTACTCAACCTCAGTCTTCGATATAGTTTCCACGGATAATGCAATCTACGTAGCTGGCGTCAAGAGCGCAGATGTATTTATAGCTAAATACGATATGAACCTAAACCAAGTATGGAACAAGAGCTGGGGCGGAACCCTAAGCGACTATGCATTCGGTATAGCCGTCAACGGTAGCAGCATATATGTTACGGGCTACACTACCTCCGCAACCACATCGTCCGACATTATATTGTTAAAGTACAGCGACGACGGTTCGCTTGAATGGGAGAGAATTGTCGGATACACATTCTACGATAAGGGCTACGATGTAGCTGTCAACGGCAGCTATGTCTACATTGTAGGCTATGTTAGCGAGTCAACTACCGACAAGGACGTTTTCCTAGCTAAATATAATGCCAGCGGATACCAGGTATGGAACGTAACCTGGGGAGGAAGCGACGAGGACATAGGATATGGAGTCGCCGTTAACGGTAGCTATATCTACGTTGTCGGAAAAACCGAAAGCTACGCGGCCGACGGGAGTGACTTACTATTCATGAAGTTCGATGCAGACGGAAACCTCCTATACAACACCACCTGGAACTACGGCTCAAGCGACTGTGGAAATAAAATAGCAGTTTTCGGCGACTACGTCTACGCGACCGGTTCAATATATAGGTTAGGCGAATACGACCTAATACTCCTCAAGTTCGACAGCGAGGGCAACATAGTGAAGGAGGTTATATGGAGCAAGAAGGGAGATGAAGCTGGACAGGATATAAAAATCGGTAGAAACGGATTAGTATACGTTGCAGGCTACTTAACGTCCGGACTAACGCATACATCCGACGTTCTAGTTCAAGTATACAATCTAAACTGCGACCTAATATATTGGCTCGCTTATCCAATGAGCGCCGACATGGACGAGGCACGCAGTATAACGATTATAGACCACGATACAATCGCACTAGCTGGCCCCTACGACTTCTCGATACTCCTCATGGATCTACCGGTATTCGCAGGCGAAACCTTCTACACATTCATAGACGATGAAAACAACCTTAACGCTACAGTAGTTATAGGCTCAAGCGGAGGGCACGGTCCCTGCGGTGGAGCAAATGCGATAGATACCGTTGGAGGCATGTATCTAGTATCTGCCTACGCCTCCCACAGCATCACAGGAGAAACCTACTTCTACCTCGATACGACCATAGCATGGTACAACGAGTCAGAGTATAAGGTCTATTATTATGGTGTTCCTGGGCTTACGAATATTATTACCGTCGCAGGCCCAGGCGTTAATCAGATTAGCTGGAAGTACTTCTGCAACCCATGGTATGCTCC
>QMRD01000160.1 GCA_003649225.1 Thermoprotei archaeon
AGTATCAACCCGTTCTCCTTAAGGCTATATAGAGGCATTAGAATATTTGCCCCCGTGGGAGGATGAAATGCGGATGACGAAGAATTTGCCCCCGTGGGAGGATGAAATGCGGATGACGAAGAGGAAGCGTTTTTTGAAAGATATAATTCTAGAAAGCATTCTTCCTCCATACGAGGTCGATGAGGCTTACGAGGAGGAGCCTACCGACGTATTCCAAGATAGTGTTGAGAGAACGTACTTCAACAATTTCATTAAGCTCGTCGGATCAAACGGCCGCGTACTGGATCTAGCCTGCGGGAGCGGTAGACATACAATCCGCCTCGCCGAAAAAGTGCGTCACGTAACGGCGCTGGATCTATCCCACAAACAACTATACAAGGCTAGAATAAGGTGCCGGCTTAAGGAGAACGTATCGTTTATCAGGAGCTCCATGTTCAACCTCCCCTTTAGAGAAAACGTATTCGACGGCATCTGGTTCTCCCAAGCCTTTGAATACGTACCTCCAGACATGAGGGATGTCTTCATGTCTTCCATCATGGAAATACTGAAGCCAGGAGGCATACTATACATGAGCGTAGAAACCTGGATACGCTCCAGCCTCCTCAAATCCATAAAAAATTACATGAAAGACCTCATACTCTACCTTTGCTGGAAGCTCCTAAAACGTAAGCCGCTCATGTGGGGCGAATACCTGTACGCTCAAAGACGGACAAACAATACACCATTATCACGTACATACAGATAGACAAACACTACTCAAACTAATCAGAAGACATAAACTAAAAACACTAAACATAAACCTCCACGACGGCTACATTCACATACTCTGCAGAAAATGTAACACTAAAACATCGTGAACCGAAAATAATTAAGTGCTATACTTGGAGTATACATGTATAGTCTGGCAAAGAAATATAATTTAGCCAATGTCTATGATTTTCTCGTATATACTTAATAATACTTCTGTTAGCTGGTAACCTTTATAAGCGTATTTTTAAATATTAAAACAGTATGGGTAGGATTTCAAAAGTATTAACCATTTTTGTGGTCATTGTATCAGTTATAATAGCTGTCACCATGATATTATCTCAAATATTAATGAATATCGAGTTTTGGGAACAGAAAGTTTATGTTTTGGCTAATGATAGTGTTATGCTCGGTGCATTTTTTACAGATAGAGAGATCTGGCTTTCTCATTACTTCTTTAAATCTAGCGATAATTATCGAAACATTATTGTTAGAGGATATGTTAATGGGACAGGCCCCTTCGATTTATATATAGGCTCTTATGTTAAGGCTGTTAATGTTACGAGCTATAACTTTTCGTTTTCTCCAAAGTTTTCGGAGATTAAGAAGGGGCTTAAGATGGTTATAGTTAATAAGGCTATGTATGAGACTACTAAAGACTTTATCGATAAAACTATTACTATTTATGAACATATGTCTTATTGCTGGGAGGCTAAATCACCACTTTTTCTTCCAATTGTTAGGGTTTCTGTAAGGATTGAAGGATATGCTGTAGAGAAGAATGGACGAGCATTTAACATATATTTTATGGACTGGGAAAACTTTAATAAGTGGAGTTCTGGGGAGAGCTTTAATGCATACTATGTTGGTACTGGTGCGTCACGATATAACTTTAGCTTCATAGTACCGAAGGATAAGTGTGATAACTTAGTATACTGCATTGTTGAGAGAGTACCATCGGGCGAGGAAAAGGTGGCTCTTGAGATATATGTGAAAGCAACTAAGACATACTATGAGCTAGTTAATAATAATATTAGCTATTACGTCGAAGTGAGATGGGAGGAGAAGGAGTATGTCTATAGACCTACTGGGTGGCTTCTAATGGGTGTTGGCTGCATAACCATATATGTATCATTCATAGTGCTATGGATACTTTTAGCGGCATGGGTCTACGAGGATGCTAAAGAGAGAGGGGAGGAAGCTGTCATATGGCTACTAATAGTTCTGCTAACGGGTTTCATAGGATTAATAGTGTATCTGCTAGTAAGACCTAAAAAGAAGTTGCCGCCACCACCGCCGCCGTAGGGTTGTATAGTGGTAGCGAATTATTGTATTAAATGGTGTTTTCTAATATTTCTGCGCTTCCCTAAAGCTGTTAGGGCTATGTAACGTTGTAGTTCGCTATACATAAAATTGTTGAACTTTAGGTTAATGAGTAGGGTTCTGCCTCTGCGGTCAAAGGATAGTCACCGACAATGCTATACTTGTATCAAAAGACGTAAAACGGTACAGAGTTTTAGTGGAATGGTTTATCTATAAATATAGCGTATATTTAATGTCTAGAGCTTAGAATGCCTATTAAAATCTATAATTCTCTTCAATGATGCTGTTTATGTGAAAGCTTAGAAGAACTCCTAGGTTAAAGGGTCTTTATTATTGAGCACCTCATCGAATGTTGAAGGATAGGATGAGGGGGCTTTGACGTCTGTTTTCCGCGTTTGAGCCTCTAGGCGTTTTTCAGCGCTGTTTCTTGGATTATTGCCTAACTTACCTTCTATAACTGTGTCAGAACTCATTTAAGCTTAGGTTTTCTGCCTTTAGGCTTGAAGCCTCTAAATGAGTTTGCTAGATTATGCTGGCTCGTATGTGAGATGATGCATATTGTATAAAGTTGTCAGCACCAGTTACAAGAGCGTTAACTTTATTATACTGGTTTTTTCTTATATTCTCATGTCTTTTAAAATTCCTGTTGGACTTGAATGTAGTGAAGTGTTAGAAGTTAAGCCAGAGCATTCTGCCAAAGTTGTTAAAAGCGGTAAAGTTGAGGATCTTTCAACACCCCCTCTATGATAAGTTTTATGGAGTATGTATCCTGGAAGTGTGTTCAAAAATATTTGCCTGAAGGATATGCTACGGTAGGCGTAAAGGTTTGTGTAGAGCATAAGGCTCCAGCACCAATAGGCGCCAAAATCAAAGTTGTCTCAAAATTAGTGAAAATAGAAGGTAGGCTACTTACCTTTAGAGTTGAAGCATGGTATGGTGAGAAATTAATAGGTGAGGGTATTCATGAACGTTATATAGTTAATCTTGAGAAGTTTAAGGAAAAGATTGGTTCAATGGATAAGAGCTAGTGGCTTATAAATTCCTCTTCTAATATTAGTTACTAGTCCTAGTTAACTATTATGGCAAAATCTTTCATTTCCTTTCTGGATTTAGCTGGGGCTTTATGCAGAGCGGAAAAATCGTTATTATGACCAGCTTTCAATTCCTTTCTGGATTTAGCTCAAAATCCGATAGATATAACCTACTCCAGCGAAAGAATACTTTCAATTCCTTTCTGGATTTAGCACCTTGATAGCGATGTTCCTCACCTTCTACGCCTTCTACTCTTTCAATTCCTTTCTGGATTTAGCAAGACAGGCTA
>QMRD01000161.1 GCA_003649225.1 Thermoprotei archaeon
ATTAGTAGCAGTATGAATACTTCCTGCAGAATAGTTTCCATAGCGGTATAATGAAACACTACGTATTAAATGTTGTGATAAACCATATTTTCCTAAAAATCAAGCCTCTCCTTGATGGCCATTTCTAATATTATTATTAAATGATTATATTATCAGTTTCTTCAGGTGTTTACTGCGGTATCAACCTTGGAACGCTTGGATTGGAGAGTTATTACCAATGCTTAATGAACTATTTCACTATAGGGAATTGTGGATGGAGACGGAACACATGTTTATGCCTAACATATAGCTTAAATTAAAACTATGCTTTATAACCAGGAACTTTATTTTTATATTGATGACTCTAACAGCGCTTCAGCTTTGGCTATTGACTGTAATTATTTCAATAGCTTTTTCCCTAAGCTACTATAGCTACCTAGCGCTGAAGAGAAGGTTCGACAGCGTATATGGGGAGAGGTTCCTGGTTAAGAGGGCTATACACGGGATAGTTTATATCCTGTTCCTTGTGCTGGCGAACGAGGCCATTAGGATCAAGGTGGCTTACGGAGAATACAGTTTGGCGCTGGAGTTTCTCCTCTACCTGCTCTTGGGCTCAATAGGTGTGCCCATCTTCATAGATATTATTTTAAGCATGTATAAGGTGCTTCATAGGGGGAGGTAGAGCCTTGGAGCCGCAGACGACGTTCTCCATCATATTCGTGGCTATAATCCTCCTGTTAATGGCTGAGATAGAGCATAGAGCACTCGTGGCTATGCTTGCAGCATCACTATCCGTATACTTCGGCGTAGCATACGGCCTATTCGGCTTCCACGACGTACTGGAGATGCTCAACTTCGACGTTGTACTATTCATTACCTCAGTACTAATACTCTTCGAGTCGATAAGCAGGTCCGGCCTCTTCGACTTCATAGGACTATATATGGCGCGTAAAATAGGCCGTAGGCCGTTTCTAATAGCGTTAATGCTTGTGCTCCTCACGACGATATTCTCGGGAATCTCTGCTAACATAATGGTGGTTCTACTTATAGGTGGAATAACGCTGAGGCTTGCCAAGGCACTAGGTTTCGACGGCAGGAAGGTAATACTCCTGGAGTGTATACAGACGGATATAGGCGGCATACTGTTGCCGATAAGCTCGATTCCAGCGCTAATAATAGTATCGAAGACGGGGATGGATTTCATGAAATATGTTCAGGTGTCGTTGCCTCTCGTCGTCATCTTAACACTTCTGGCGCTGGCATATATGCCCTTCCTAAGGATCACCGGAGGAGAATCAGCGGAAGAAGTTGAGATAGATGATCCGTGGAAGGCTGTTCAGAATCCAACAGCGCTCTATAGGGCACTGGTGATATTCATACTATTCCTTCTAGCAATAATATTCTATGATAAGATAGGGCTAACGCCGGCTTACATAGCGTTCTTTTTCGCCACTATAACCTTTATGCTGAGCGGAATAGATCCGGATGAAATATTCAGGCACGTGGACTGGAGCATACCCTTCTTCGTCGGCGGCTTTTTCGTGTTTATAGGCGGCTTAGAGAAGAGCGGGGTGCTGGAGAACATAGCGCACAATATCGCGCCCATAATACTAAACATGAACGTACTGGTGGGCGCCCCCCTCCTGTTGCTAATATGCGCGCTCGTGTCGGCGGTCATAGACAATATACCCGTAGTGCTACTGCTATACCCTATAGTTAGAGACATAACGTTGAAGGCGGGCATAAGCCCATACCCGTTCTACTGGGCCTTAATCATAGGAGGAAATCTGGGAGGAAGGTTAACCACCTTTGGGTCGCCAGCGGTATTGACGGGGATAAGGATGCTTGAACGCAGAGGAGTAAAGGTTTCGATAGGCGAATACCTTAAATTTGGGCTACCTGTGGCACTGAGTCAGCTGGCCCTTGGAATGATCTATTTAAGCATACTGACGATGTATGGATTAATTTAAGGGTATTTATGGGGTGCCTGGCTCAGCGGAATATTTTATAATAGTAAAGGTATATCATAAGTAGGTGGGATTAAATGCAGGATATATTTTTACGTCTACTCAATGAGCTCGTTCAGATGATCATAGACTTACTGCCAAGCCTAATATTATCGATAATAATACTTGTAGTGGGATATCTTGTCGGTAGGATAACCGGCAAAGCCGTGGAGGGCGCTGTGAAGCTGATAAAGGGCGATGAAAGCTTCAGGAGTTCTGAATTAGGTAGAAGGCTGACCGAGTCTGGCTACCCGATCTCTAGAATACTTTCAATACTGGCTAGAGGCACTATATACGTGCTAACGATAACGGCTGCAATATCGGTGTTAAACATTCCAGCGCTGCAGGAATTCAGTACAACTATAGCAAACTATTTGCCAAGGCTTGTTGGTGCGGTAGTTATCTTTCTATTTGGAGCTATGTTAATAGAGTGGTTAGCCGGATTTACCGAGGGGCTGTTAAGAGGAGGAGTACTGCCCGAGAAACTTGTGGGAATGTTCACTACAGGCATTAAATACATATTCTACATAGTCTTAGCCTTCATGATGTTTGAAATAGCCGATATAGCTCCTCAGGTCGTATCCTCAGTCGCCTTAGCTATATTTTCGATGATAGGTATAGGTGCGGGCTTAGCATTTGCTCTACTGGTTGGATTGGGATTAAGAGAGGAGGCGCCAATAATATTATTCGATGAGCCGAAGGAATTGAAGCCGGGAATAACTATAGAAGTCAACGGCTTAGTAGGAAAAATCAGAAAAATATCAACTTTGCTAATAGAGCTGGAAACAGAAGATGGCTTGCAGGTAATACCTAAGAGACTATTAATTAAAAATGGATACAAGATAATAAAGAATAGTCTGCATGATAAGCATGCTAGAGAATGATTCTATTTTTACTCTAAACCCAGCGCCTTTACCTAAATTTTCATGCTGCTAGCTATGTCACGTATCTAATTAAGCCTATCTTCGATTGCGCGATTTTAGCTTAGTTTCGTGGTTGTTGAAAAAGAGGGAAACTATTGGAAATTAAAGAGGCTAGAATGTGTATGGAATTCTTTTAAGTGTTCTCTCGATATTTCCAAGCAACTCGCTAGTAATCTTTATTCCAGTGTGCCTATACGAGATTATTAGCGCTCCGACAACTTGAGGGAATCTAGGCTTCACTACAACAACATTCTTAAACCTCTCATAAAGATAGTTCTTAAAGGGGTCAAGTATTAAGTCTTCAACCTCAAATACCTTGCCTACAACTGCAACCT
Source organism: Thermoprotei archaeon (assembly GCA_003649225.1). Taxonomy (GTDB): domain Archaea; phylum Thermoproteota; class Thermoprotei; order Thermofilales; family B9-G17; genus B9-G17. Next base: position 3,244 of record QMRD01000161.1, read on the forward strand.
TTATCTCCTCCAAAACCTCATCTAAATAAAGTCGCTTAATTACAGCCTCAGCCATCTCGGCGAGCGATATAGCCGCTCTTTTGAGTATATGTCTAGCAACATGATCGCCCTCGATAGCGGCTTTAATTACGAGATCGGCGAGGGAGGA
>QMRD01000162.1 GCA_003649225.1 Thermoprotei archaeon
CACTCTACGCTTTAAATACATGCTGACAAACTTTTCCATAAAATAGGCCATAATTACCCCTATTAAAGGAGATAAGATCCATCCTGCGGCAATCCTAACTAGGGATTTAAGATTTAGGCTCTGTAGGCCATACTTGTATACGCCTAGCCCTGTCACCGCCCCGACTATGGAGTGAGTAGTCGATATGGGTATGCCCATAGCAGATGATATTATGAGCCATGTAGCCATGGACACCATAATTACAAAGATGTCGTAATACGTGAGGTCAACTGAAATTAACCCTCTACCTATAGTCTCCTCAACCCTATATCCAAGTAATATTGCACCTAGTGCATCAGCTATCGCTCCTATTAGAACAGCTCTACCCATCGATATATAACCACAGCCAGCTAAAGTACCCATCGTCTCATCATTAGATCCTATGCTCCACGATATATATAGCGCCAAAAGCACGGTAAGTACTATGAGCATTCCTCCCCACTACCTAAGAAGGATCGTTAGACATCTATTATTAACAACATATATTTTAGCTTAACGAAGTTTACCGGGAGGATGATCATACCTGAAAGAAGTTAAGTATATTAGTATAGGCATTATATAACATATGAAGGTGTACTAGGTATGCCCAAGGTATTGTCGAGATCCAAGCTTATTGGAATGGAAGTATACAATCCCGATGCCACTAAGGTAGGTACTGTAAGGGATCTTGGATTATCGCCTGAGGAGGGGAAGATATTTCTAATAATTGCAACTGTCGCTGGCGGAGAGGTTGAGGTGCCGTGGGATAACGTAGGTGAAGTCGGCGATATAATCCTTTTAAAGGAAGCAGTTAAAGTTGAGAAGCCAGCCGTACCTGTGACTAAGCCTGCTAAGCCTGAAGTAAAGCCAGCAGTTCCTACGGCTGCTAAGCCAGCTCAGGTTCTCTGCCCAACATGCGGTAAGCCTGCTAGATGGATTCCACAATACAAGAGATGGTGGTGCGACAACTGCAGGAAGTATTTGCCTCCGACTTATCCGCCTCCCTCAACCGCAGCTACTCCGACTACTACTCCTACGGCTGCTAAGCCAGCTCAGGTTCTCTGCCCAACATGCGGTAAGCCTGCTAGATGGATTCCACAATACAAGAGATGGTGGTGCGACAACTGTAGAAAATACCTGTAAGTTTATTTTTTACTTGTTTTACCCTTTTTCTCCTTCTTTTTCTTCTTAAATACTTTCTCTGAGAATAGGTTCTGCTCTTCAACATCTATGATTGGCAGGTAGGTTAGCCTGGTATCTGGCGTGACGTGGTCGGAGAAGGATATTGATCCATTGAATTTATCGTAGACTACGTACTTGCCCTTTACTGGGGTCTCCATCTCCACGTAGTATATTAGGTTGGCGTTTCCGAATATTGCGTAGGGGATTAGGTAGATGTGTCTGTCCCCTATGTCTATGTGGTGTAACACGGGCTGCTGAGTCGATAACACTACACGTATTAGATCATCGAAAGACTTCAGCTTTAAATACTTCATTTATTATCCCTGTTATTCTAAACGTTACTCCTATATTGCATGCTATCATTTGATATTCACAATAATAAGACTTACTCTCAGGATAATTATGTATAGGCTTATACTTAGACACCACGTAGTAGACGGGTATCACGTATACCTACTGTACGACGACCTAGGGTATATGCTAGCTAACGGGATACCATCAAAGGATCCAGTGGAGGCACTGAACTTTCTAAAGTTAACGTCGCCAGTAAAGCTTAGCAGGAAGCTACTGAATAGGGCGAATAGAATCCATAGCTGTAAGACGGCTAGCTATAGGCACGCTAACGGTATAGTTAGGCTCTTCCTAGGCGAGGATGTTAGAATGAAGTTTAGAGTAAGGTTTGTTAAGCTAAGGCTACGTTATATAGCTACATTGAGAACGTTAAGACTTATACCGCGCGGAAAAGTTACTACATATAGTGAGCTAGCGCTATACACCGACCTCAAGTCTCCTAGGGTAGCGGCTAAAGCATTGGCGATGAACCCGTTCCCGCTCGTGTTTCCATGTCATAGGGTTGTTAGAAAGGATGGTGGTTTAGGCGGATATCTCGATGGCAGGGAGTATGTTAACATTAAGGCTGAGATACTGAGAAGGGAGGGAGTTAAAGTAGTTAATAATATGGTGCCTAAGGAGTATATCGTAGAGCTATACTAGACTCTAGTATTCCTCTATAAGCTTTCTCCTAAAATTCTCCAAGTCTCTCTGAAAGATATCCTTAAGCTTTAGAGATTTCTCAGCCAATGATATTATTCTATCAACATCTAATTCAATTCCATAAGCATGCCTAAAGACGTGTCTGAAGCCCCTTAGCTCGTTTAGGTACTGGAAGCTCTCCTCAGAGATGAGCCTCGGCCTCACTCCTTTAATATCCATCATCATTCTCCTAAGCAACCTAATGTGGTATCTGCTTGGATCGTTAATCCTATTCTCGAAGAACTTTGCGACAATAGAGAAAAGATCCTCATACGCGCAGTAGAGGTTGTGTAGCTGGTATGCTAATGAATCCCTTAAGTCCTCGTTGCTCCTATCCCTCTTTAACCGAGTCAACTTCTCTGAAATACGATCATATATCTTCAGTATCTGTTTCCACTGAAACTCTATTTCGGATAGGAGTACTGCTAGCTCTGCCTCCACCTAATCCCCTCCCTAAGAATTTTATCTCTAAATGGAACCTTCTCGAGCTCGATAACGTCGACATCCCTACCTATTTCCTCGCTTAAAAAGGCAACTGTGAAGAAGAGCTTATCCTCCTCCAGCCCGAGGAAGGCCACATCCACATCCGAGGAGTCGAAGAACATGTACGGCTTAGTTATTGAGCCGAAGATATATGCCTCCCTAAACTTAACTCTTGAACTAAGCTTATTCAATGCGGAGACAGTCCTAGCTAACAGCTCCCTCCTCCTCCTCTCCCTCATCTCAGCCTCCAAACGGCGATACTTCCTTAACAGATCGAACATACCTACCCTTAGTAAGGTTACACATCGTAATAAGGCTTAGCCCAAATTATAGGCTCTAAGAACCTCAGCTCCCAGTCTGACGTGAAATGATCCAGCCGTTCTTCTTAGGCCTTATAATCCCCTTCTCCATAAGCTCCTTAAACCTACTCTGCAGTTTAGACCAGAAGCCGTCATCATATATTATAATGCCATCCTTTAACGCCTCAAGTATAAGCGTGTTAAACTCCCTAAACATGTACTCAACCTCCTCCCTCGTATAGACGAAGGCCTCAACCCACCCATCAGAGTATTTCGAGTACTTGAGCGGCCTATCCTTAAACGGCAACTCCTCCTTCCTAACAACTACTATCAGGTCGAAGTCGCTGTATATATTGTAGGTCCCCTTAGCCATAGA
>QMRD01000163.1 GCA_003649225.1 Thermoprotei archaeon
ACATCTAATTTTCTTGATAATAAATATTTAAGGATTTAGAATTGAAAGACGAAGGTTATCCCTCATTCTCTCTTAAGCTCCTCTATTAAGTGTTTACTACGTTATCCGAAGCTAATCAAGCTCTTCTTCGGATGCCTAATACTCCTATCTAGCTGCTTAATATCATCCATAAGCATCCCCTATTAGGAGCTGATAGATGTAACTTGAAAGTAATAAGTAAATTACTCATAAGTGAATTAAAGTGAAGACTATGACGTTTTCATTAAAATATAGTTTATAAGACGTAAATCCGAGGCTATTATCTTAACAATACTTCTCCCTACCTAATAGAAACACTTATAACTTGATAAACCTACTGTGGAAGCGGTGTACGTATTGAAAATTAAAGACCTTAGGCCGGGCATGAGAAGAGTTAACGTTACTGGTAGGATTGTTGAAATCGGCGAAGCCGTCGAAGTTATGACTAGAAATGGGCCAGCTATAGTTGCTAGCGCTATTCTAGAGGATGATACCAGCAGGATAAAGCTTTCTCTTTGGAACGAGCAAATAAGTCAGGTTAAAGTTGGAGACACTGTTAAGATAGAAAACGGATACGTATCTACTTTTAGAGGACAAAAACAGCTTAACGTAGGTTTCTACGGTAAAATTACAGTTATAAAAGAGGAATAATCTTAAACTCTTCAGGGGTAAAGGCATTTAAAGCTACAGTTCGTCAAGTTTTATAGGTTTTCCTAATTTAGCCGCCTTCTTCACTGCTAGAGTAAGCTTCAATGTATTGTATCCTTCTCTTATAGGAACCTTAGTGTCTCTATCGTTAAGAATAGCATTAATGAAGTCTCTGCTTTCCTCAGCATAAAAGTCCAAGTTTTTCTCAACAATCTTCTCCTCATCATTCTCTCTAAACCATACCATTATTTTATGGGGGTTGGGCAGCTCCATTACCGCTTTCTCACATATAATACGCCACAGCCAATTGAAACCCCTATAGCATGCAGACGAGAACATGCTTACGATAGCTCCATTCCTCATCTTCAGTACAGCGACGTGGCCGTCCTCAACTCTCCAATCGGGATCTACTTTCTCCATGAACCTAGAGGTATATGAAAATACCTCATCGGCCTCGCCCAGAAGATATCTAACGGTATCGTATACATGCGTCACTTGCTCAACTATATGTCCTCCTCCTTTGGATTCATCCTTCCACCAATGCTTTTTACCTATAAGAAACAGCATATTGCCGAGATATGCACACTGGAAGTGCAGGACCTTACCTACATCACCGCTTTCAATAAGTCTTTTCGCCCCCGAGATACCTGCCGTAAATCTAAATACGTATCCTACCTGTGATTTAACACCATTCTTCTCAACGGATTTAACCATCTCCTCTGCAAGCCTTAAATCGAGAGCTATAGGCTTCTCTATGAAGACGTGAATTCCATTTTCGGCGGCTATCATAACCTCATCCTTATGCGCGAAGGGCGGAATACAAATATACACAGCATCAAGCTTCTCCTTACTGAACATCTCATGGTAATCTGTATACACATTTCCACCGTATTTTGAAGCAAGATTCTGCGCCTTCTCCCTCACTATATCCGTGAAGGCTACTATCTCAATTTCCTCAAACTTTGAAAGTCTCTCAGCATGTACGCCAGCTATAAACCCTGCTCCAATGAACCCCACCCTCAGCTTAGCCATCGAAACACCCTAAAGCACCTCTTCTGTCAATGGAAGCTTGACAGGCCTACCTTCCCTAATAGATTTAATCGAGGCTAGAGCAACCTCCAGAGACTTAAGTGCCTCCTCCCCTGTAACCAGCGGCTCCTTATCGTTTATAACGCAGTCAATGAAGTGCTTAAGCTCTAAGTAGTATCCGTTCTCAGGCACGGGCGTCGAATACGATACCTGTCCACCACTCTTAAACACCTTTAAACCAGCTGTCGAGAGGTTATCTACAGTGAGAAGCCCGTTAGTTCCAGCAACCTCCAAATACATGTGTAGCGGATATCCCTTAGGCATAATCCAGCTACCTTCAACGTACGCTATAGCTCCACTCTTAAACTTAAGTAGCATGTGGACGTAATCGTATGCCGTCGCATCCTTAAACACGTATACTCCTCCCTGAGCATATACGGTATCCACCTCTCCCATGACCCACCTAAGATAGTCTATGTCGTGTATGCTTAGATCAACTGCAACGCCACCAGATTTTAATATATCCTTATGCCACATCTTATAGGACCACGTAGGATATTCAAGCTGCCTATATGCCCTAGCAATCCTAGGTTCGCCTATAGCCCCTGACTCGATTAACTCCTTAGCTTTAACGTATTCAGGCCAGAACCTCAGGACGTGGGCAACCATAAATTTTAGTCCTTTCCTTTTAGCGGTATTAATCATCTCTCTAGCGTCACTCAGTTTAAGGGCTATAGGCTTCTCAACTATAACATGCTTACCGTATTCAAACGCCCTTAACACACATTCTTTATGTTCATAGGTGGGTCTAGTTATATCAACTACCTCGACTCCCTCTGCCTTAAGTGCCTCATCCAAATCAGTAAATGCCTTTTTCGCATTAAACTTCCTAGCCAGCTCCTCAGCTCTACTCCTAGACCTGCTTACAATGCCCACTATTTCAACGTTAGGCATTCTGGCCAGCGCTGGAAGATGCTCGTTAACAGAAATCATGCCAGTACCCACAACCAGAACTCCAATCTTCCTCAATAAATCACCTACATATTACTATGACAAACACTAAATTAGCTTTTAAAGATTAAAACTATTTCTCCTTCTAAACATTCAAATACTCGCTCCAATAAATATACTTGATAAAATTGCCGGATATCAATACCATAGTATTCCTACACATAAAGGAATCAGAAGGTGGAGACAGCCTAGTTAATACTATTGTATATATTAACTCTCACTACAAGCTAGATAATCTACGTTTAAAGCTACGTTTTACATGGAAGCCAAATATTTTAAGCATACAGCCTAACCCTATTCATATCAATGACTTCTACGTGTTTAAGCTAAAAACATATAAAAGAAACTTCAACAGAACGACCGTATACTCATCAAGCGTGATATTCAACCATGAAGCGGACAGCCTACCTTTTAGCATATTCTCGAAGACTCTGTTCACGGGCTACCTCGACCCGAATTTGGTGCTCAACCTACAGTACGCTATATCATCGAGGTGCATGAAGAACTTCAGCCTTATAATAGGTCCATACGTGGATGCCAATGGAAGAATAATAGTATTCGATATTCCATCTAATAGGGGAAAACTAGAGGGGGCGGTACTACTTCCACACCCGAAAACGTACATCCCCCTCAAAGTAGATGGCATATTAAGGGATGAATACATCCCACTAAAAGTGAT
>QMRD01000164.1 GCA_003649225.1 Thermoprotei archaeon
GGCAGCAGTAGACGCAATATACAAACACATACTAACACAAAGAAAAAAAGCAAACAACAAAATAACACCACACCCACTAGCAAAAATACCCATAAGAATAGTAAAAGCCTCACCCAAAGGAAAAATCACAGGATACTACGAATAACCTTAAAAACACAAAAACAATATAATAACAGATGATGACTCCGGCCCAGCCGAAAAATGACGAAGATCTTGAGTGCTGACCACATTTTTTGAGGAGGACTTTCCGATGACATACAACGGAGAATAATCAATTGGGGGATTTAAGCGTTTACGGCGGGCGGCAGCGTTTACGGACGGCATAGCGGCCGTAAATATGATGATTATGGGTAACGGAGTCGCAAACATTTTCAGGGCTGATGCAACCAATCACTTTGGCCCAATAATTGACATTAAGAACACAGTAAGGTTGCTAGGAGGCTTTGAAAAAACGTGGGACGGAGTTAAATCGAGGATAAGAACCGCAAGGGCAGATGTTATAGAAGAAATAGAGGAAATAGAGGATTATATGTATGATTTTACCGAGATTATCCTCAAGGGACTAGAGAGTAAGGCTTTTGAGATTAATGTATCGTCGATGGAATTCTTATCATTTATAAGATTTGTATATAGCCTCAGAAATCTAGATATAGCTCTTAGTAGACTACCTGGGTTAAGGGAATTAACAAAGCTAATAGAATTCCCGCCTATAGTATATCTTCTTAAAAAGATGTGGAGTAGACGTAACAAGGAAATAAGGAGGGGGTTCGATTTAATACTCACTAATCCACCTATGGGTCGTGCTGGAAGAGGTAGGACCAGGGAGGAGTTACTCATAGATGATAAACACATCCTGGCACAATATGCCCTCGCGCAGAATAAATGGATATACAGCATGACCCAAAGGGAGCTACGAGAAATAGCTAGGAGACTAGGAGTGAGAGCAAGTTCCGAGAAGCAGTAAATATGCCAGACAATAAGCCAAGCCGGTATTCCTCATACCCATACCATTTAACCAGGAAACCAAAGAATAGTGTTGAGCCTAAACCCCAAGAAAATGAGTCAATAGTTGTTAATACGTAAAGTTTCCTCAGAGTATTACTGGAGGGGACTAAACCCAGCAACATATTCCCTAAACTATTTTTCCTCCACCCAACCCTGGTATCCTCTATAAAGAAGAGCATAGTGAAGAAGCATATAGCTTCCATACATATACCTATTATAAAAATAAGAATGTAGCCGTATTCCCTAACTAACCAGCCCCCAAGGGGGGAGAAAAATATCCCAGGGAAAACGCTCATAAACATTATTAAGCTGAGAGCTAATCCCCTCTTTTCATCTTCAACAGACTCCATGGTTAAGGTATTCCAGGCTGGTGTACTAAGCCAAGAAAAAGCTAGAATAATAGATCCAGCAACCAGGGGTAGTAAACTACCCGTATAGATTGCTAGTAAATGGAGCACTAAACTAACTAGAACGATAAAGCTAGTGACTACCATAATATTCTTCCTACCGTATTTATCGGCTAGGAACCCACCTAAGAGTTGGGAGAGATTGATAAGAGCCCCATTCTCCCCCTAGGAGCCTCCAGTAACCCGAGCATACTCATAGATAAACCAAAGCTTAGGAGAAGGAGTTGATATACTGGAAAAATCATACTCCAGTAAATCCCTGCAACTAGGCTAACAAAAGATAGGAAATAGATGTTTTCTGTATCCCCTCCTACTCATCCCAGCACCATATACTATGTATGAAAACCTCGAGCCACCTTAATAGATATTTTTCGCAATAGAGCCTCTCAGAGGGAGAAAAACCTTCAGCCTCTATAGGCTCTTGAGGGAACCACAGCAACTTAATAGATTATTTAACTAGTAACGATTCTTATATAGCGAAGGATGGTAGATATAGATTGGAGTAGTTTACTAAAGCCTTGAGGGGGTTCTTTGGAAATAATGGGTGTATGGCTTAACCCCCTAGGTAGAGCTACTAGTTATGGCATAGGAAATAGCGTGAGAAATAGGCTCATGATTATTAGCCTAGCTTTATTAGTGGCTTTAGCTGGTATCGCCGCCTACATATACTATACCAATATCAGGGATAGTGACGGCGATGGTTTAAAAGATGTTGTCGAGAATAGGCTTGGAACAAATCCTTTTAGGGCAGATACTGACGGCGATAACTTGAACGATAAATTCGAGGTAGAGAATGGTTTAGATCCTTTGAAGCCAAACCCTGTTTACGCCTACCTACTAGAGAGAGGTAAGGTTGAGGAGTATGAATTATTTAAGCAACTGGATTCTGACGGCTTAATTCAGGCTAGCGATAGGGAGCTAATAGATTACTATTATTCCCTACCAGCTGAGTACAGGAGTAACTCAGATGTTCTCAAACTAGTGGAGCAGGTGGTTTCTGACGGCAGGGTTAGTGGCGAGGAAATCTCTCTACTAAAGGATTGGGATAGGGATGGATTAGAGAATATCTTAGAGATAGAGGAGTACCATACCAACCCCTTTGAGGAGGATACTGATGGGGATGGTTTAAGTGATGGATTCGAGGTTGATTTAGGTACTGAGCCTACGAGGCCAGACCCCAATGTTGCCTATGTGCTTGAGAAGGGTTTAGCTAGGGAATATCTTTACTTGGTTGAGCCGCTAGATGCTGATGGCTTGATGCAACATGAGGAGAAAGTTTTTAACGATCTAGTGGTAGCGAGTGGGGATCTGCTGGCTATCCAAACACTACTAGACTACTTGTATAATAAGTCTAGGGATGGAGAAATTACGAACGAAGAGCTCAGCTATGCTAGCAACTTTATAAATATTGTTAATACGATTTACAGCGTAATTAAACAAGAAGAAAAAGCTTTAGACAAGGTTGGAGATACCGACTACGCCGCTACGCTTGCTTTAGAGCTGGGTTTCGATAAAGTTGAGGCAAGTGAAGCTACTGGTAAGGCAATCGCCCTATACGCCGTAGCCGTTAAGAGCGAAGTATTGCCGGAGGAGCTAGATGCTTTACAGCAACTCACTAGGTGTACGCAGATCCAGGGGTATGGTGATAGGTTAGTAGATTTCTCGCCAATAATCTTCCACTCGGTAGACGGCAAAGACTACGTTTTAGACATCGATGGGCCTAGGGATACCTGGATGTTAGCGAGACATATCCATAGAGTAAAGCGGGAGGGCTTCGATTTATTAGAGCACCCAGAGATGTTCGAAGGAATAAACGCTAAAATCATCGCTAACGCATGGTCTTTGTTCGACGCAGAGTATGGAATAAGTTTTATGGAAAGGGAGAAAAGTAGAGTCATTAAGCCTACTGATAGCGATGTCTGGGAACTGATAATGCTTCAGTGGAGGCTTTACTCGCAGTTTGCAC